>NZ_JBQDKB010000094.1:0-13482 GCF_052094685.1 Marinobacter sp. | reverse complement strand
AAAAAAACCGAATAGCAAAATCATAAATTGATTTCCACCATTTTTATTGCCATTTCGTAAGCGTGGAGACTCTTTTCGGCCATCCGGTTACCATGTTGCAGCTTACCCAGAACTTCCAGGAAACGATTCATGAACAACCCGGAGAAACCCTCCCCGCACCCACTTCGCAAAGCGCTTTTGATTGTAGAGTTCAGCGCGCTAGCAGTGCTTTTGGCCTCTATGGGCTGGTTTTCAAGCCAAGCGGAACCAGAACATAGTATCAACCCCGCGTGGCTGCTGATACCCGCGGCTGCCAGCCTTGGTGTTTTCATCAGTTTTATTGGCCTTATGTACCTCCGCTGGGTTGTGGCGGTTAGTGCCGCCAACCAGCTTCGTCATAAAATTGTTTTTTCATTACTGGCTATAACCCTGACCAGCGTCTGGGTGTATGGCATCGCCAGTACTTGGCTCAGCCTCAATGCCACATAAAGAGACCCGGTGCATGACCACATTTCAAACCTCCAGAGCTCAGCAGGCTATTGTATTTGCACTGCTGTGGCCCACGCTATCAGTAGCAGAGGAAGCAAAACCGAGGGCCGACGGTCAGGAAAATTCACCGGTAGATTGCGCTTTAATCCAAGAAGGCGTGCAACGCCTTGCTTGCTACGATTCCCTCAACAATCCCCAAGACGCCCGGGACCAGGCCAGCGAGGAACAGGTAGAGAATGCAGAACAGGCGTCCGACACTTTGGCTCCCGATCACAATACCCGGAACGGCGTGGCGGGCGAATCCGATGAAAATAATCCGGACAGTGGCGCGATGACCAATATGGTCGACCGATATATGAAGGCAGAGAAGGCGCTATTTTCATTTTCAGGCGGTTTTATCAGCTATCGCCCCACCTACATCATGCCAGTCACTTGGATGGACAGCCCGAATCAAACGGCGGTCAGTCCAAGGCTAGGCGCTACCCGTTACGATTACGAGCTGGAGAATGAAGAAGCCAAGTACCAAATTAGCTTCAAGGTTCCTCTGCTAACTGGGCTGTTTGAGGATCGAACGACGCTATGGTTCGGATATACCCAGCGCTCGTTCTGGCAGGTTTATAACAAGGATGATTCGGCACCGTTTCGTGAAACCAATTACGAGCCGGAGATTTTCCTGCGTCATCAGATGAACTGGAATCTAGGGGCGGTGACGCTAAGTGGCGTGACGCTTGGCATTAACCATCAATCCAACGGTCAGTCGGAACCCCGTTCTCGGAGCTGGAACCGGGTTATGGCAAGCGCTGGCTTTACCCATGATCGCTGGTTATTCGTTATAGAGCCATGGTATCGAATACCGGAGAACAGCAAAGACGACAATGCGGATATTGAGCGTTATCTGGGGCATGCTAATTACAACATCGTTTACAAGCTTGCTGAAGATCGAACATTCTCTCTGAAGCTTATGAACAATCTGCGCTCGGATAATCGTACGTCAATGGAATTTGGCTACAGTTTTCCGATGGGGGATACGATTAAGGGGTTCTTCCAGTATTACAACGGGTATGGAGAGAGCTTGATTGATTACAATCATCGAATCGAGCGGTTTGGGATTGGGATTATGTTGAACGATTGGCTCTGACTTTTTAACTTGGGTGCCGAGCTAACCCGGCACCCAATTAATAGTAACTACTTATTCAAGCGCTCCATTTCTGCGAGCAGCTCTTCTGTTTTTGCTTTCATCAACGGTATGTCACCACGGGCTTCCACGTTCAGGCGAACCACGGGCTCTGTGTTGGACATACGCACGTTGAAGCGCCAGTCGTCGAATTCGACACTTAGGCCGTCTACGTGGCTGACGTGTTTTGCGTCGGCGCCGTATTTTTCTTCGATGGCTGCGATAACTTTGGGTGGGTTATCGATGGTGCGGTTAATTTCGCCGCTGGCCGGGTAGGCTTCGATGCGGGCGTCGATCAGGGAGGAGAACGGTTTGCCGGATTGGCATAAGCGTTCGGCTAGCAACAACCAAGGGATCATGCCACTGTCGCAGTAGGCGAAATCACGGAAGTAGTGATGAGCGCTCATTTCCCCGCCGTACACGGCGTCTTCGTCGCGCATGCGTTGTTTGATGAAGGCGTGGCCGGTTTTACTTTCGATGGCCTCGCCGCCGGCAGCTTTTACCAAGTCCAGGGTGTTCCATGTCAGTCTGGGGTCGTGAATGACTTTGCCAGGCCCGGTTTTGCGCAGGAACTGATCAGCCAGTAGACCAACTATGTAATAACCTTCAATAAAGCGACCGTTTTCATCGAAGAAGAAGCACCGGTCGAAATCGCCATCCCAGGCAATGCCCATGGCCGCACCGTGTTCAATCACGGCGTTCGCAGTGGCGGCGCGGTTTTCTTCGAGGATGGGGTTAGGCACTCCGTTTGGGAAGTTGCCGTCTGGCTGGTGGTGCACTTTGATGAATTCGAAAGGCAGGTGCTTTTCGAGTTGGTCGATCACCAATCCGCCACCGCCGTTGCCGGCATTGACGACAATTTTAATCGGGGCCAGGGCTGCCGCGTCTATATATCCCAGCAGATGGTCTATGTATGCGCTGGTAACTTCCAGTGTTTCATACCTGCCCTGTACCTGCGCATCACCGAAAGGTTCGCGCACTCTGTCTCGAATGTCATTCAGGCCGTTGTCGGAGCTGATCGGGCGAGATTCAGGCCCGACCATTTTCATGCCGTTATGATTTTTTGGGTTGTGGCTGGCGGTGACCATGATGCCGCCGTCCATTCCATAATGGCTGGTGGCAAAGTACACGTGTTCAGTGCCGCACAAGCCGATATCGAACACATCCGCGCCCGCCGCCATCAGGCCGGAGCTTAACGCTTCGGTAATTTCGTGACTTGAGAGACGAATGTCGTAGCCAACAATGACTTTTTTGGCGCCGGTAATTTCCACATAGGCACGACCGATGCGCTCGGCCAGAGCCGGATTCAACTGTTCCGGCACACTGCCACGCAGGTCGTAGGCTTTAAAACAGGACAGATCCATTGTCGGTATTTACTCCGCTGCGGCAGATTGCAGTTGAATGAAATTTTGAATGCCCATCTGCTTGATCATTTCCAGCTGAGTTTCGAGCCAGTCAATGTGCTCTTCTTCGCTGTCCAGGATGCTGCGGAACAATTCACGGCTGGTGAAGTCCTGAACGGACTCGCAATACAGAATCGCTTCTTTCAGATCCACATGGGCGATGTGTTCAATTTTAAGATCGCACTCAATCATTTCCTGAACGTGCTCGCCAATCATCAGCTTGTTCAGATCTTGCAGGTTGGGCAGGCCTTCCAGAAATAGAATGCGCTCGATCAGTTGATCGGCGTGCTTCATTTCATCGATGGATTCTTCGTATTCTTTGGCCGCGAGCTTGGTAATACCCCAATCTCGGTACATGCGTGAGTGCAAGAAATACTGGTTAATGGCAGTCAGTTCGTTGGCAAGAACTTTGTTCAAAAACTGGATGACTTTCTTATCGCCTTTCATTGCAGCACTCCTTGATCTCAGCCGATGCATTCAACCTTCTCAAACGAAAGGCATTTCGGCTGGCTGGTTCGGGTTCGGTAAGCTCTCTAAGCTCTCTCGTCACCCAACAAGGATAGCGCGTTAGGGCGCATTACAAAATTGCAGAAAGGAAATAAAGCCCAGAAGGCGTCAGGCGGGGCTCGCCAGCATGTTCGCCAGGGCCATGTAATCCGGCGAGCGGCTTTCGCGCAGTATGCCCCGAGCGGTGCAGGCACAGCGCCCGCACTGAGTGCCTACACCCAACTCTTTACCGAGTTGGCGCATGGAGGAAACACCGTTTTCTGCGGCTTCACGGATGTCCCGGTCTGTGACTCCGTGGCAAAGGCATACGTACATAATGCAATCTCACCAACACTTTAAAGGTAGTGATAATTATTGTCATTAGCATCAAGAATTGCAAGCCTGTTGTGTTAATTTTGTGCAATGGCTTGCTTCAGGCCTCCGCCTCTCGGGTCAGATTTCTACGTCCTGAGTCGGTAACCACTACATTATCTTCTATGCGAATCCCGCCACACCCCCGCAGCTCGCCAACCAACGAACGGTTAATATGACTTCCAAGAGAGCCCGACAGCAGCGGCTCTAGCAAGGAGGGAATGAAATACAACCCAGGTTCGATGGTAACCACCATTCCAGGCTCTAACGTTCGCACCAGCCGAAGAAAGGGCGCGTCGGCCGGAGGCTGTACCCGCTTACCAGCAACATCGTGCACCTGAACCCCAAGGAAATGCCCTATGCCGTGGGGGAAAAAGGCCTGAGTAACGCCTTCGGACACCATTTCGTCATCACTAAGGCCGCTTACCAGACCTGCTGCGCTGAGCAAGGCGGCAATACCTAGATGGGTTTTGCGGTGGATATCCAGGTAATCAACGCCCGGCGCCACCATGTCACACAAGCGGAGCTGCAACTGCTCCAATCCCTGCACCAACGCACCAAAGCGCCCTTCGCCGACGCCGGCCGTGGTGCGAGTAATGTCGGAGCAGTAACCTCTGAAACGCACTCCGGCATCAATTAGCAAACTACGGGATCTGGCGGGAGCCACCGTATCGTAGTACTGGTAATGCAGTGTGCCCGCATGCTCGTTTACACCAATAATGCTGTGGTAAGGCGCATCGGCCTCGCGCTGAAGTGTTGCGCGCTGGTAAGCCAGGTTAACTTCAAACTCACTGGCGCCAGCTAAAAATGCATCTCGAGCGGCGTGATGACCGGCCATTGCCAGTCTATTGGCCTGGGCCAAACAGGCTATTTCGTAGGCCGTCTTGTGCACCCGTGTTTCATCGAGCGCATCGCAAAGGGCGCCCGAGTTTTTGCGACCAGGCAGGTCTGCCAACAAACACGGATCACCGATAACCGCCAGTTGGCTTAAGCCGGCCAACTCTGGCGCCAAGCGGCTTTCGCTGAAGCGTACTTCGAATTCTGCCAGCCAGGGTTCCTGCTCCAGCTCAAGGCTCGCATGCCAGAAATCAACCGGCTGATACAGTGAAAGCAATGGCTTTTGGCCTTTGCGGATCAGCAGCCACGCATGCTCAAAACCGGTTAACCCCGTCCAATGCAGAAACGGGCCATAGCCCTGAAACTGCCAAGATTGGTCATCGCCATAGCGTATGGGGGCTGAGCCTGAACTGATAAGCAGGCCATCATAGCCGTGATCGTCCAGAATCTGCTCATAGCGGCTCTGCAGAATACCCACATGATCAATCTGAAGGGATAGCAGGTCGGTTTCAGGCATGTTGGTTTTCCAGTGTTTTCCAGAGGGTTAAAAGGTCGTCTGAACGGGGTTCTTGCAAGCGAATCAGGCGGATCTCCAGCGGCACATCCCAGCGTTCATCACCGGCTCGGGTGAGGCTGCCAAAGTGTTCGCTTTTTTCCGTCATCCGGCTGGGCAGCCAGCCCATGCCAAAGCCCTGTTTCACCAGCGCTTTCACACTTGCCGACTGAGTGTTCTCGTTCAATGGTAAAAGGTTCACGGGTTCTTCACACCGCGACAAATGCGCCTCAATGGCGGACTGTAAAAATCCTCGGGAATGATAGGCAATCAGCGGCACTGTCTGGCCTGTCGTCCCTGGAAGGGCAAACCGGGGCTGGCCGCTATCGGTTGCAACACTCACCGGCACCAGCCACTCGCGGGCAAGAGTGATTGATTCGTACTCACCTCGGCCCAGCCGGCCCCCCCAAGGTAAATCCTGGTGCCAGTAGCACAGCACCAGATCACACTCGCCGCCATCCAGCGCATCCAAAAACTGCTCCCCCACCCAGCTTGTCGCTTTGAGATTAAGCTGCAGTCGGTCTGCAACACCCGCTTCGCTAGCCCAGCTTTGATAAAAGTGGGAAAAAAGTCCCTGGGTTGAGCCCACGTTGATGCTCGCAGACACTTTCGCTTCCATATCAGCAATGCAGTCCCGTGTTTCCCGAACGTCCCGGGTCACCCGCTGGCACATTTCCAAAAAGCGCTCTCCACCGGGTGTCAGCGACAGGGGCAACGTCTGCCGATTAACTAGAGTAGCCCCCATGGCGTCTTCAAGCAGCTTGATACGGCGGCTAAACGTGGGCTGGCTGACATGCCGCAGTTCGGCCGCACGTGAGAAATGGCGTGTGCGGGCCAGCGCCATAAAGTCTTCCAACCAGCGTATTTCCATGGGCTCCCCGGCCAATAGGCAAAGAGTACAGTTAAAGAGTGGCAGCTTTTTGAAGGCTATTGCTGCGCGCATCATAGCCTAAAGCTGTTGCCCCCTTACAACCGACCCTCTTCTACCGCATGGCAGGCAACCTGCGCACCGCCATCTGTAGCGATCAACTGGGGTATTTCTTGGCGACAACGCTCATTTACATAAGGACAACGGCCATGGAACACACAACCAGATGGCAGGTTAACCGGCGTAGGCACCTCCCCTTGCAGCCGAATGTAATTGGGCCTGTCGTCTTCGAGCTTGGGGATCGCTGAAAGCAACGCTTGCGTGTACGGGTGGCGCGGCTCGGCAAACAGTGTTTTGGTACCTGCAAGCTCGCACACCCGCCCGAGATACATCACCGCCACCCGGGTGCCAAAGTGCTCTACCACTGCCAGATCGTGGGTAATGAACAGATAAGTCAGGTTGCGGGTTTCCTGCGCGTCCATCAGAAGGTTCAGCACCTGCGCCTGAATGGACACATCCAGAGCCGAAATCGGCTCATCTGCCACAATAAACTCAGGGTCTACCGCCAGGGCGCGGGCTATGGCAATACGCTGGCGCTGACCGCCAGAGAATTCATGGCCAAAACGGCTCCCCCAATCCGGATCTATACCCACAGACGCCATGACTTCCTGAACCTTGCCGCGCACCTCGCTGCGGGCCAACTCCGGGCGATGAAAATGAATCGGCTCTTCCAAGGTTTGCTGAATTGTCATGCGTGGGTTCAGGGATGCATATGGATTCTGAAAAATCATCTGCATTTTGCGACGGTACTGCAGCACATCCCGACCTTTGAGATTATCGATACGCTGGCCATCGTAATGCACCTCGCCTCCGCTGGGCGACAGCAAGCCCATAACGGTGCGGGCGATGGTGGACTTGCCGCAGCCAGATTCTCCCACCACACATAACGCCTCGCCTTGTTGCACCTGCAGATCAACACCATTAATGGCGTGAACCGCTTCCTGCTTGCGCTGGAGGCGACCATTGTTGAAAGTGATCTGCTCTAGCAAGTTGCCAGACAGATCAAACCGCTTTTCCAGCCCGCGAATGTCTACCAACGGGGAGGTCATGATCCGGCCTCCTGCATGTGCTTCTCCTGCTCTATCAAGTTGCTGACCTCATAACACGCCACATCTACGCTCCCGGAGCGCACGTACTCGGGCATGGTTTGCCGACATTGGTCGGTAGCGAACTTACAGCGCGGATGGAACGGGCAACCCGTAGGTACCTTACTCAACGACGGCATAGATCCGGGAATCTGGAACAGCCGCGCACCTGGCTCGCCCATCTGCGGCAACGCATTGATCAGCCCTTGGGTATACGGGTGCTGGGCATCGTTAATGATCTCCCGAGTTGGCCCCTGCTCGATTATGCGACCGGAATACATCACCAACATGCGCTGGGTTACTTGGGATACGACACCCAAATCGTGGGTTATTAGCATCAGCGCTACATTTTCCTGTTCGCACAAATCCAACAACAGCGCCATGATTTCGGCCTGTATGGTCACATCCAGCGCCGTGGTGGGTTCATCGGCAACGATGATTTCCGGATCCAGCAACAGCGCAATGGCAATAATCACCCGCTGGCGCATACCACCTGATAATTCATGGGGATACTGATCGAGCCGTTTTTCCGGTGAAGGGATCTGCACCTTGCGCAGTTTGCCTAGTGCGATATCCCTTGCCGCTTTCGTGCTGATCCGGCGATGCGCTTTGATAGCCTCAACCATCTGAGTACCAATACTCAACACTGGGTTAAGCGTCATCATCGGATCCTGAAAAATCATGGCAATGCGATTACCGCGAATTTTGCGTAGCTCGCGTTCGCCCATGGCAGCCAGGTCCCTGCCTTCAAACAGGATCTGCCCCCCGGCGATATAACCTGGGTTGGCAATTAAGTTGAGGATCGAGAAGGCTGCCACCGATTTACCGGCACCAGACTCCCCCACCAGTCCTAGACGCTCCCCCCTATCCAGGCTGAAACTGATACCGCGCAGGGCTGTTAGATCGCCGCCGCGCACGGCAAACCGGACATCCAGATCTTTTACTTCCAGCAATGGCGTGTCGCTTTTCATGGTTCTCTTACCCTTGTTTCTCTAGCCCTTGTACAGCCGTGGGTTCATAACATCCCGCAACCAGTCACCCAACAGGTTGATGACCAGCACGAGCACGACCAGCACTAAGCCGGGAAGCAGCGTAATCCACCAGGAGCCGCTCTGGATGTAGTCAAAACCGGATTTAATCAGCGAGCCCAGAGACGGCTGGGTTTCGGGCATGCCAAGCCCGAGGAACGACAAAGCCGCCTCAGAGATAATCGCGTTGGCAATCTGCACCGTGGCAATGACAAAAATCGGGGACAACGTGTTGGGCAGAATATGGCGAAACATAATGCGATTGGTGCGGAAGCCCATCACCTTGGCCGCATCCACATATTCTTTCTTTTTCTCCGCCAGCACGGACGCCCGCACAGTGCGAGCAATCTGCGGCCACTCAGCAACACCGATGATGAAGATCAGCATGTAAATCGCGATTTCACCAAACATCAGATTGCCAAAGCTGGCCTTGAAAACCGCACCCACAATAATCGCGACCATCAAAGTAGAGAACGACAGCTGAACATCGGCAATGCGCATCAGAACAGAATCTACCCGACCGCCCAGATAGCCCGCCAGCAGCCCGAACACAATGCCAAGTGCTGCTTGCAGCACCACAGCACCAAAGCCGATCAACAGAGACACCCGGGTACCGTACAAAATGGTGGAGAGCATGTCCCTGCCCTGGGCATCTGTGCCCATAGGGAACGCTGGATCCGCACCCTCCATACCCACCGGTGGCATTTCAGAGTTCATTATATTGATCTGTGCCAGATCGTAAGGATCTGTCGGGGCCAGCATAGGCGCAAAAATGGCCGCCAGTACCATCAGTAGCAGTACAACAAAGCTGACAATCGCAACCTTGTCGCGCTTGAAGCTGTACCAGAGAAAGGACTCGCGAAAGCGATCCCAGCGTGAAAGAGTCGCTGTTGTCATGCTTTCTTACCTGTCAGTTTAACCGTGGGGTTCACCAGCCCGTAAACCAGATCCACCAGCGTGTTAGTGATTACAAAAATCAGGCCCACCACCATCAGGTAAGCAACGATCAGAGGAATATCGCTACGGGTGATGGCTTCCAGAAACATCAGCCCGACACCCGGCCACTGGAACACGGTTTCTGTAAGAATCGTATAGGCCACCATAACGCCAATCTGCACACCGCCTACGGTGATAACCGGCAACATGGTGTTCTTGAGGGCATGAAGAAAGTTGATCCGCACCGAACTCAGGCCCTTGGCCCGGGCGTAGCGAATGTAGTCACTTTGCAGCACCTCCATCATTTCTGCCCGAATCAGGCGGATGAACAGCGGCAGCATAATGGATGCCAGAGACACGCAAGGCAGCACCAGATGCAGCAAACCATTCTTCGAGAAGAAGCCGGAATACCAAGTGCCAAACAGATGAGTCAAATCCTCGCCGCGGCCATAGGACGGCAGGCCACCTTCGGTGCTTAGTGCGCCGTTCAGCCACTGCCCCCAGCCGGTATCCACGGGAAACCACGCAACAGTCACGCCGATGGAATATATCTGGATAAGAACGATGGCGGTGAGGAATACCGGGATGGATATGCCAACGGTGCTCACGCCCATAAAAAATTTGGCCAACAATGCCCGTGGCCGAATAGCGGCATAGACACCGATAGGCACCGACAACAGCATGATGATCAGGCTGGACCCGATTACCAGCTCCAGCGTCGCCGGCAGATGTTCAGAAATCACCTCAAGGGTGGGCTTGCCGTAAAAATAGGAGTTACCCAGATCCCCCTGAATTGCATTGCCTGCAAACCGCAGGTACTGAATCACCATGGAATCGTTCAACCCTAGCTCGTCGCGCAGGGCTTCCCGCTCCTCCATGGAGACGGACATACCTACCATTTCCTGAAGTGGGTCCCCCAAGCCATCCTGGATAGCAAACGCGATCACACTGATCACGAACATAACCAGTACGGCCTGGGATATCCGCTGAACCAAAAACGCTAACATGAAGGATTTACCGTTGGTGAATGCTTAAATGCCTCTCTCCCTTATCCCTAGAGAAGGACGGGAGAGAGGTTTGGCGAGAGGGGGTGCCCCGCTTACTCTACAACCAAGTCACCCATATAAGGGAAATTCATCACGTTCAGAATCGGCTCAATCTTTACGTTCTTCTTGCTCGCCCAAGCCAGATCCTGCCAATGCAGCGGAACGAACGCGGCATCGTCATACAGGCGTTTTTCCACGTCCTGCAGCATCGCGGTACGCTTTTCCACATCGGTTTCAACGCTGGCTTTGTCAACCAGAGCGTCGATTTCCGGGTTACAGTAATTACCGGCATTGTACTGGCCAGCGCCACTGCCCGCTTCGGTGCAGAAGGTTAGAAACTCATAAAAGTTGGCAGAATCTTCGGTGTCTGCATGCCAGCCAATCAGCATCATATCGCCCGAGCGATTATCAAACTCAGGCCAGTACTGGGCTTTCGGCAGGGTTTTGAGATCCACCTTGATGTTGATGCGGGCCAGCATGGCAGCCGCAGCTTGAGCGATTTTGTCATCGTTCACGTAGCGATTGTTCGGGGCCATCATGGTGATGGTGAAGCCATCCTCGTAACCGGCTTCTTTCATCAACTGCTGAGCTTTTTCCACGTCATAACGCAGCTTCAGAGATTCGTTGTGGCCCTGATAGCCAGCCGGTGACAACTGGGACGCGGGCGTGGCAAAGCCTTTCATAATCTTGGCGGCAATACCTTCTTGATTAATTGCGTAGGCTACTGCCTGGCGTACCTTTGGATTCTTGAACGCCTCAACCCGCTCCTGGTTCAGATGAAACAAGATAATGCGGGTGCCACTCATGGTGACCAGATCTGTGTTCTTGTCACGCTTGATGCGGGCAAGATCCGTAGGCGGCACTGGTGCGATAAAGTCCACGCCGCCAGACAACAACGCTGACACACGGGTGTTATTTTCTTTGATCGGGGTTAGCACGATTTTCTTAACGTTGCCGGGAGAATCTTCATCCCAGTAATCCGCAAAGCGTTCGAACTCCATGCGCACGCCCTGTTGGCGTGATTTGACCGTATAAGGGCCGGTGCCGGATAAATTATCTGAAGCAAACGAACTGCCGTGCTTCAAAATGGCGTCTTTCTTCTTACCATCTTCGGTCTCGCCAGAATAAAACTCGCTGTCCAGCGGGAAAATGTAGGTCGCGGTATTGAGCAGCAGTGGGAACGGATCGTTGGTCACCAATTCAAAGGTGTAATCGTCAATAACATTAATGCCACTAAACGGTTTAAAGATGGCCTTGAAGCCTTGGCTTTCTTTCAAACGAACATAAGTAAATTTCACATCTTTGGTCGTGAGCTCGTTACCGGAATGGAACTTCACCCCTTCACGGAGTTTGAAACGCATGGTTTTATCATCAACACGCTCCCAGCTTTCTGCCAGGCGGGCCTCAAAGCCAAGATCTTTTGTCCAGCGCACCAACGGATCAAAAGACATATGGGACAACTGCAAAATGCCGCCGGAGAGCTGCTCATGAATATCGAGGGTGACCGGATCGGCGTCGTACGCCATCTTAATCTCTTTCGTCGCCTCGGCAGACAGGGCCACAGGAGCCGTGGCCAGCGCCATGGACCCGACTATAGCTGCAAGTAGTTTTTTCATTGGGTTTTCCGTTGTTGTTTTGCGAATGTTTACGGCATTTTTTATGGCGTTCTTTCTGGCAAACCGGGGCTCAGGCGCCCCAGACGTCTCCTGTGAAAGTTAGTCGCGGAAACTACTTACGGCAATCGAAATTACAACTTGCGGCTATTCGTGAACTGAATAACGGCTTTTTCAGCAAGCCGCTACCAACCTTTAAAGGCGAAAAACCAGGGGCAATATAAGTGCGGTAAACACGCCAGTTAAACCCATACCCAGCGACGCGAAAGCACCCGCAGTGTGGCTAATCTCAAACGCTCTAGCCGTTCCAATAGCGTGACCATTAAGACCAAGGGCAAACCCAAGAATGCGCTCGTCCTCAATCGAGGCCCATTTCGCCAGCAAGTCCACAAACAAGGTCGCAACCACCCCGGTTATCAGCAGTCCACCCATCAACAAGGGCACCGAGCCGCCTAGCTGCTTGGTGATACCTATGGCAATCGGGGCAGTCACAGATTTCGGCGCCAGCGACGCAAGCACCTCTGGCGTTGCGCCCATTGCCCAGGCAATCACTACCGCATAAACCCCCGCCAAGGTTGCCGCCAACGGCAACGTGACAACAATAGGGAGCCACATGGCCCGTATATGATGGATCTGCTGATACAGCGGAATGCCCAAAGCTACCGTTGCAGGCCCGAGCAACACGGTGATCCAGAGAGCACCCTCCTGATAGCTGACATAGTCGACCGATAGAATGGCGATCGCCGCAGCCAACATTACGGCGGATAGCACCACCGGTGGCATCCACAACGGTCGACCAATGCGCGCAAACAGCCAGTTGCCCGCAAAAAAAGCGCTCAACGTGAGCCCAATCGCAAGCATCGGGCCGACAGACAGGGTATCGGGAAGAGAGAGAACGCGCTCGGCAAGCTCAGTCATTTGCACGCTCCCGCGCAGCCAACCGAACCATGGCTTTCATAAGAAACACGGTGGTCAGAACACTCAAAAAGGTGCCCAATAGCAAGGCTGCTGCCACGGCCAACCATTGCCCAGAAAAATGTGAGGCCATAAAAAACACCCCCACCACACCCGGCATGATCAACAACACCAACACCGAAATCAGCGCTTGGCTGGCCGATGCCAATTCATTGCTCACGTTGCCCCGCAACATCAGCGTAAAGGTCATCAGAATCATACCCAGCACACCGCCACTGACCGGTATCAGAAACACCAACCGCAGCGCCTCGCCAAAGAGAAAAAACAAAACCAGTATCAAAAAACCGCGCAACATCGACATGCCGTTTTGCTCATCACCCAAAGAATTGCATTACACTAACGCAAACCAACATATTGATACCAATGCAGGACCGCCATGGCGCTCAAAGCAACCATTTTTAAAGCCACGCTCAATATTGCCGATATGGACAGGCATTATTATGCAGATCATCAGCTCACGGTAGCCCAGCACCCGTCAGAAAACGACGAGCGCATGATGATTCGCCTGCTGGCTTTTGCACTGAATGTAGTGGCATAGTGAATCTGGCCACCTGACTTTGAGTGTATGATTACTCACA
>NZ_JBQDKB010000093.1:0-13644 GCF_052094685.1 Marinobacter sp. | reverse complement strand
GAGATTGCGAAGCTGAACGAGCAGATGGACGGGTATCTGAAGGAGTTGGGTTATGGGGCCTGACAAAGGCGGGCAGCCCCGGGCCATCGAACCCAGCCCCCGCCTGGTGTCTGACATTCGGGAGCTGATCCATGCTGCGCGGAAACAGGTCGTGCAGGCGGTCAACCGCGCCATGGTTCAGACCTACTGGCACATCGGCCGACTGATCCTCGAAGATGAGCAGCAGGGCGAGGCCCGGGCCGCCTACGGCAAGCAACAACTGCAACGCCTGTCCCGAGAGCTGACGCAAGAGTTTGGCAAGGGCTTCGACGTTACCAACCTTCGCAATATGCGGCGATTCTATGAGGCATTCCCAAAACGAGACGCACTGCGTCCCGAATTGAGTTGGACGCACTATCGCGTTTTGCTCCGGGTTGAGAACCCCCAAGCCCGAGAGTGGTACATGGCCGAGGCAGCCAGTCAGCATTGGAGCAGTCGGGCGCTGGAACGACAGATCGGCACCTTGTACTACGAACGGCTCCTAAGCAGTCAGGATCGGACAGCCGTACAGCAGGAGGCCGAGAATCAGACGCGCCCACTGTCTAAGCAGGACGCCAGAAACTACCTGCGCGACCCCTATGTGTTGGACTTCCTCAATCTGCCCGGTGAGCGCTATCTGGAAGCTGATCTGGAACGGGGCCTGATCGACAACTTGCAGGCCTTCCTGCTCGAATTGGGCAAGGGTTTCGCGTTCGTGGCCCGACAGCAGCGCATCAGCACGGACGACCAAGACTTTTATATCGACCTGGTGTTCTACAACTTCAAACTCAAATGCTTCCTGCTGGTGGATCTCAAACTGGGCAAGCTCACCCATCAGGATGTCGGTCAGATGGACAGCTACATCCGCATCTACGATCAGCACCGCAAGGGTGACGACGACAACCCGACGATTGGTCTGATCCTGTGCAGTCAGAAAAGCGAGGCGGTGGTGAAATACTCCGTGCTCACCGACAGCGAGCAGATGTTCGCGGCGAAGTACCTGCCCTACCTGCCGACGGAAGAAGAGCTGCGCCGGGAGCTTGAGCGCGAGCGGAGTCTGGTACAGCAGCAAATTGAACAGGCGAACGCGCCGGGAGAAAGCAATGACTGAGATGATTATTCGGCGAGATGTGAGCTCGTGGATGCGAGCCGGATGTGAGATTGCAAAGCTGAATGAGCAGATGGACGGGTATCTGAAGGAGTTGGGTTATGGTGCCTGAGGGGTGGATTCACACTACATTTGGTAGGCATATTGAGTGCCTTACAGGCTTTGCCTTCAAAAGTAATGGCTACTCAAATGCAGAAGACGACATTCGATTACTTCGTGGTGACAATATTATACCCGGAGGTCTCCGCTGGAGGGATGCTAAATTATGGCCAAAAAATGAAACAGACGGTCTTGAAGGATACCATTTGCAAGATGGTGATTTTGTTATTGCACTCGATCGTACCTGGATTTCGAATGGTTTGAAGGTTGCGGAGGTAACGGCCGCAGATCTGCCCTGCCTTTTGGTACAGCGTGTTGCGAGGATCAGAGCTAAAGATTCTCTGGAGCAGAGCTTGCTACGCCAATACTTCTCTGGACATCGATTTGAGCAATACGTTAAATCCGTCCAAACAGCCACTGCTGTGCCCCACATAAGTCCCAACGACATTAAAGAGTTCACAGTCCCACTCCCCCCACTCCCTGAACAAAAAAAGATCGCCCAGATCCTCTCCACCTGGGATCAGGCCATCACCGCCACCGAGCGCTTGCTTGAGAACAGCCAGCAGCGGAAGAAAGGGTTGATGCAGCAGTTGCTGACCGGGAAGAAGCGGTTGCCGGGGTTTGAGGGGGAGTGGGAATCTGCTCAGTTAGGCGATCTAGTAGAAATTACCTCCGGCTCTTCGAAAGCGAAGTACATAGATCAAATCGGCGACAAATACATTATTGATATGGGCTCAGTAACCCGCACAGGCAGGCTTATACCAACAAAGAAAACTTCATTGAATGGTCCATATCTTGCCAAAGGCCAGCTTGTAATGCCGAAAGATGATATAGGTGGTGGAAACATTATTGGTCGTGTGGGCGTAATTCCAGAAAATGAGAAATATCTATTAGCGGATCACGTCTATGCTCTAACTCCTCATCAGACAGATAGCCAGTTTCTCGGTTATCTCATAAATTCAGAGAAAGTGAATAAAAGCCTTCGCCGCAGAGCCAACGGGACGGCTCAGTTAGGGTTGGGCAAAAAAGATGTTCAAAAGCAGGCGGTTTTTATTCCCTCCGATCCAGCTGAACAGAGGGCGATTGGTGAGGTCCTTTCATCTACCGATCAAGAGTTTGATCTCCTATCACAACGCCTAATCATGCTTAAACAAGAAAAGACAGCCCTGATGCAACAACTCCTGACCGGCAAGCGTCGGGTACAGGTGGACACGGAGGCCGCTTAATGTCCAATCAAGACAGCAAAGAGTTACAGCGGGCGTGGAGTTGCGATGAGCAAACCATCCTTCTCGATGCCATGTCAGAGTCTCACTCGCTGGTCGCAATAGTTGAGTCGGTCACTCGGCAAACAGGCCGATCCCGTCGATCCGTTGAAAACCGTTTGCGAAAGATGGGCTTTTTGCATTCCTCCGGGCAGACGTTCCGGGGAGCGCAGGGCTTTGTGCGATAAGCCAGGTTAACGTCCTATCCCGACAACGGTAGGGCGCTAATGGATAGATGATCAGTTAGGTGAAAGTGAACCATGGATTTTTCTCCAATTATCAGTCAAGTGTTCAAGCTTTGGTGGATTATCCCCATTCTGCTTGTTGTCGCCGTTTTTAAATCTTCATGGTTTAAAGGTTGGTTTGGAGAAGCTTTCGTTAGGGCTTCAGCACAACTCAGGCTACCGGCTGATGTCTACCACCCCGTTCACAATGTCACGCTGCCGACGCCTGATGGGACGACACAGATTGACCATATTTTCGTGTCTGAGTTCGGCCTTTTTGTTATTGAGACGAAAAACATGAAAGGTTGGATTTTCGGCAGTGAAAAACAGCCCCAATGGACACAGAAAATCTTTAAGCAATCCTACAAGTTCCAGAATCCACTGCGCCAAAACTATAAGCATGTAAAAGCCTTGGAAGCTGCACTAGGCATACCATTGGAGGCTATTCGGTCGGTTGTGGTCTTTACGGGCGAAAGTACGTTTAAAACGGTCATGCCCGACAATGTGACCCGGGGCGGCGGTTATATTCGCTACATTAAGTCCTTCTCCGACCCCATCCTGAGCGAATCACAGGTACAAGAGATTGTCTCTCAAATTGAATCTGGCCGCCTTGAGCCGGGCTGGAAAACCAACCGTCAACATGTCCAACAGCTAAAGACGCGGGCAGATATTTCTGCTGACCGGAAATGTCCATCTTGCGGCAGCGTGATGGTTATCCGCACAGCGAAGCGTGGCGCAAAAGCAGGGAATCAGTTCTGGGGATGCTCTGGATACCCAAAATGTAGGGTGATGCAAAATGTCACTTAGAATTACGCAGGAGGTTGTTAGGTTAATCCGTACAGCCAGTCACGACGTTTAGAAATGATGGAGAGCCCATGAACACCACCCCTCAAGGGAATGAGCAGCATTCCAGCCACATTCCGGCCTTGGCCACCCTGATCAATCTGGGCTGGACGTTTCTGCCTGCGACTCAGTGCATGGCCTTGCGGGGCAGCCAGCGGGAAGTCGTGCTGAAGCCAGTGCTGGAGCGGGTGTTGCGCCAGCGCCGGTTCGAGTTCAAAGGGCAGTGGTATCCGTTGTCTGATCAGGCCGTGGATCAGGTGATCCGGGAAATCACGACACCGACCATGGCGCAGGGTTTGTTGGTGGCTAACCAGTCTGTGTACGACATGCTGACGTTGGGCGTGACTGTCACAGAGTTTGTGGGCGGCCATAAGGCTTCTCCAACCATTCACCTGATCGACTGGGACGACTTGGACAACAACGAGTTCCATGTCACCGAAGAGATGGAAGTGCTGTCGGCTCAAGGCACGCACACCCGTCGGCCGGATGTGGTGGCGTTTGTGAACGGCATTCCCCTGGCAGTGATCGAGGCCAAGCGGGCAGCTTCTGGCAACCCGAATAAGAACATGGTGGAGGAGGGCATCAGCCAGAATCTCCGCAACCAGAAGCACGATGAGATCCCCTTCCTGTTTGCCTTTGCCCAGCTTTTGTTCTCGATCAGTCGCAACGACGGCCGGTATGGCACGACCCATACCCCGGCCAAGTTCTGGTCGAAGTGGGAAGACGAAGAGTTCGACAGCCAGTACGTTCAGGGCATCAAGAATCACCCGCTGTCAGCGTCCGACAAGGATTCCCTGTTTCGGGACAAACCAGCCAAGCTCCGGGCCTACTTCGAGAAACTGTGGTCAAAGCCCGTGGCACCCAGCGAGCAGGACAAGCTGTTGGTGGGGTTGTTGGATCGGCACCGGTTTCTGGAGTTCGTTCGACTGTTCATCCTGTTTGATCGCAAGATCGGGAAAATTGCAGCTCGATACCCTCAAGCTTTCGGCATCAAAGCCCTGCTAGAGCGCATCTCCGATTTCAAGCCCAGTGGCGAGCGCCGGGGCGGCGTTCTCTGGCACACCACCGGCTCCGGCAAGTCGTTCACCATGGTCTACCTGTGCCGGGCTCTGCTACTGAGCGATACCCTGAAGAACTGCCGGGTGATCGTGGTCACCGACCGGGTAGACTTGGAGAAGCAGCTTTCCCAGACCTTCCTGAGCGGCGGTGCGTTCGGTACCGACATTGCGGGCAAGAAAAGCGGAGATTCGGCGGCCAAGACCCGTTCGGGGAAAGACCTGGCCAAGCGGATCGGGCAGGGCACCGAGCGGATCATCTTCACCATCATCAATAAGTTCGCCTCCGCCGCCAAGCAGCCGGAGTGCTACAACCCGTCAGAGAACATCATCGTCATTGTCGATGAAGGACACCGGAGCCAAGGTGGCGAAAACCATCAACGGATGCGCCTGGCCTTACCCAATGCATCGTTTGTGGCGTTCACCGGCACGCCTCTGCTGAAGAATGAGAAAAGTGAAACCGCAGAGAAGTTCGGGGCCATCATTCACGCTTACACCATGAAGCGGGCGGTGGAGGACGGCACCATCACGCCCTTGCTCTACGAGGAACGCAAGCCGCTGCTGGATGTGAACCAGAAGGCCGTGGATACCTGGTTCGAGAAGGTCACCGCGTCCTTGTCGGACGACCAGAAGGCGGATCTCAAGCGTAAGTACGCCAAACAGGGACAGATCTACACCGCTCAGGATCGCATCAAGCTGAACGCCTTCGACATCAGCGTGCATTTCAGTGAGAACTTCAAGAAAGCCGGACTGGAGCTCAAGGGCCAGCTGGCCACCGACAGCAAACTGAGCGCGATCCGTTACAAGCAACACCTCGACGAGGTGGGCCGGGTCACCAGTGCCATTGTGATTTCACCGCCAGATACCCGGGAAGGCCATACCGAGGTGGAAGATGCCAGTCTGCCCATGGTGCAGGAATGGTGGAAGAAGAATGTCACGGGTGACCCAGAGGACTATGAGCGGGGGATCATTGATGACTTCGGTACCGACGGGCCGCCGGATATCCTGATCGTCGTAGACAAACTCCTAACCGGCTTCGATGAGCCTCGTAATGCGGTGCTGTACATCGATAAGCAGCTCAAGGGCCACAACCTGATTCAGGCCATCGCCCGCGTGAACCGTTTACACCCGCAAAAGCCCTTCGGTTACCTGATTGATTACCGCGGCATCCTCAAGGAGCTGGATACGGCCATTAAGGACTACCAGAACTTCGAGGATCAAACCCAGGGCGGTTTTGCCATCGAGGATATCGACGGCCTGTACTCCAACGTGGACACGGAGTACAAAAAGCTACCAACCCTGCACGACAAGCTTTTGAGCTTTTTCGGGCACATTGATAACCGCCTGGACCCGGAACCGTATCGCCAGGTGTTCATGCCCAAGTATGAGTCCGACTCGGACGGTGTAGAAACCGACACCCGGCAGGCCATACGGGAAGATTTCTACGAAGCGCTGACCGAGTTCGGGATGTGCCTAAAAACAGCACTCTCCACTCAAAGCTTCTTTCAGGATAAGGCGTTCACCGAGACCGACATTCAACGTTACAAAATCGATCTAGCCTGGTTCTCCGACCTGCGTAAGACCGTTCGCATGGATGCCCAAGAAACCGTGGACTATTCCGAATACGAGGGCCAGATACGGGATTTGATCGACCGGTACGTGACCGGTTTAGATGTTGCCCCCGGGGAAGAGCCGATACTGATTGACCCTGTGGACAGCAACCCGGAGGCATGGTCCGAGGAAAAAACCAAAAACGAAACCGACAAGATCAAAACCCGCACCAAGAAAACCATTGAACAAAAGCTTGGCGATGACCCCTACGCCAAAAAGGTGTTCTCAGCCATGCTGAAGGATGCCATTGAAAAAGCCGAGTCCATGTTCGACTACACGGCGCAGTTCAAGCTGTTCAGCGAGCTGGAAGCCATGGTGGATGAGCGGGACGTGCCTGATCTGCCAGTGGATCTGTTCAGGGGGAATAAACACGCTCAAGCCTACTACGGCACGTTTAAACTGGTCTTGGGAGATCAGTTTTCTGCGCTGGAAGCCGAGAAGGATGGCCAGTTGATTGAGGAAGCCTTCGAGATCGACCAGGTAGTGAATCAGGCGGTGGCCGAAAACTCCTTGAGTCCGGCTGGCATTGAGCAGGACGTTCGCAAACACTTGTTGCCCAGGCTGTTCGGGTTAGTCGGGCTCGATAAAGCCAAAGAAGTGCTGGATGAAGTTGTTCAGATCGTTCGCAACGGGGTGGCCAAGTGATGACGGCGGTGAATCCATGTCAGGGTGAGCGGGCACCTGTCCATATCACACGCTACGGTGACCGGGAGTTTCGGTATCAGATCCAGTATCTGTCTAACAGCTCACGAGCCTCGATCAAGGTGCATGTGCATCCGAACGGTCAGGTTCAGGTGGATGCACCGGACAACGCCTCCCTGCAGGAAATCAAAGCCGCTGTGCAGCGCCGGGCTCGCTGGGTACTGAAACATCTGGACGATATTGAGGAGCGCAACCGAGATGTTCTTCCCCGACAATGGGTGAGCGGTGAAAGCCAGCTCTATCTGGGCCGTAGGTATGTTTTGAAAGTGATCAACGATCCAGAGCAACGCAAGGTGACTTGTAAACTCATTCGTGGCCAGCTGCGCGTGCAAGGCAAAGCGTTGAGTCCAGAAAGAACACAGAGGGCTGTCCGGGAATGGTATCGAGACCGGGCCCGGGATGTGTTTCAGCGCCGACTGGAGCTCATGGCAGACAAACTACCGTGGACTAAGGCTACACCGCCTTGGCGCATCATCGAGATGCAAACCCAGTGGGGGAGTTGTACCCCGGAAGGTGTCGTGTTGCTGAATCCGCACCTCGTCAAAGCGCCCACCAAAGCCATTGATTATGTGATTCTGCACGAGCTCTGCCATCTGGAAGAGCACAACCACAGCCCGCATTTTTACGGGTTACTGGATCGGTTTATGCCGGAGTGGCGAGGGGTTAAAGAGAGGCTGGATCTTCGAGTGGAAGAGGTGTTGGGGGGCCGCTTATGAAACGGGGAATACCTGATACAAGGATCGACTCTGGCAGGATTTCAGGTTCTAACCCAGTGACTGGCAGGCTTGCTTTTGAAATAGAAAGTTTGAGTGAAACTACTGTTAAATGGCTGAAAAAATCCGAATAGGTCTTCCACAAAGCGCATTCCCGTTTTTGCCACCTGCTGAGAAATTTATGGCATATTTAGGCGTGCCAGGAGGTCTTTCAGGTGTCATCAATCAATTGAGCAATCGCTCCACACCATCAATACGCATTGATCCAAAAACAGTACGTAAAGCGGTTAGAGAAGGCGTCTCTCCTAGAAGCTTTGAACAGATAAAAGGCATGCTGGACTCCGTTGTTAGTCCAGAAATGTATGAGTATATCAACAGCGACTACGTCAAACCTTGGATGGAAACCACGCTTCCCCAGAATGGGCTCTCATGGCTGTCCATCACGCGAGGATTTCATCTTAGAGCTCTCACCAACGAAACATCCGAGACTCATGTTGAGCGGTTTATCAAACGAAGAGCTGAACTTGAGATGGAGCTACTTCGAAATGGCCAGAAAATCCAAAAAAACAGCTCATCACCAGAAGCTTTTGATGAATGTTGGTGTGCATACCTCGTCGACTTTCTTAAACAGCACACAGAAGTAGAACCCGCCTTTCTTGATCACGGTTTTCAGATATGGGCGTTATTAAAGTCGGGGGCAGTTCAGCCGCAAAAAGAGCAGGCTGGTTTGTTGTACAGCCTCTACACTCGCCTACGGATCGACTTCTACTATCAGCTTCTATGCAACCTTTCGCTGGATCTTATCCAGTGGTTTAAGGAAAGCGATGGTATTGCCGGTCAGGAGCAGTGGATTATCGAGAACAGTCTTTTTGGCGATATGGTGCCAGTCTTCGATGGCCGCAGTCTGACGTTACCTTTTGAACAATTGATGGATACATGGCGACGTAATGCTGCACCAGATGGTGGCGTTTTGTCATGGGCGCAAATCGCCCAGAGCTTGCCGAATCCTCAAGGAATAGACCCGGAGATGCAATCCCTTGCTCCCGGCCAAACACGCGACGATCGCAAAGCTGCTATTTGCAAAAACAAACAGTCGCGGCTTCGCGAGTGGCGGCAAGGCACTCGCCCTCAACCCGATCAGCTTAAGCAATTTATACAAAACCTGCTTCCTGACGGCAGCGATGTATCATCTGCGATAATGAGAGCAGATATCGCCTTTATTTGGGGCGCATTTATCTTGGACGAGATGGCACTGTTTGAAGATTACGGTATGAATCGTGCGTTCAATGAAACACTTCCGGCGTTTGAACTCTATCCAGCCTACTGGACTAAATATCAGGCTCAGGCCGCACAGATTGTCGCAGCCTGAACCTGGTGCTTTTAGCACCCTTTCGGCGGGTTATTTCCGCGTCCGCCGCCTGAAGGGTTGCCAGTTGTGCTGGGTGCGTTGGTTGGTTTAGCCATGATAGTCACCTTTTGGTTAGTTGTGGAAATCGACCCTGCCGTATCCCGTTTAGCCTCGATGAGCAGTGCCGATTTGAAGAGTATTGATGATTTAGGCTGTCTCTGGGAGGTGAGTCGTCGCGGGAAATTCGGCAATTCAATTGAAAAAGCACTGCGCCTCATCGCGGTAATGGGAAGCCTGTGCTCACGTACCTTTTGGACGACCCCCGCACTGTGACGTTAACTAAGTAAGCTGGTTCGTCAGGTGCGATCACCGTGAGCGTGTTGTCACTAACGCCCCGACCATTTATCGGTTGCAGAGTGAAAACTTCATGAGATTATTGGGTTTCGAATGGTCTACTCCGGACGCTCAAACAGCGCGGTGATTAACTAGACCTTAATCGCGGGCAGATTATCTAGCGGGCCATAAAGGACAGGGCCATGACCAAATATACTGATGCTGAACGGAAGGAATATTATGCCTGGTACTTTAAAGCGCTAAGGACAGCACTCTTGAACGGTACTGTTTATTTTGGCGTTGGACTTGCGGTGTCTTGGTTTTTGAGCGACGAAACCATTTGGATGATCGGTTGCGCTGTAGCAGGTATTTTCGGCGCAGCACGAGGTTATGACCGGGTGATGGGAGAGTACTATGTTTCTCGTGCGCGAAAAACTCGCACAAATATTGTTCGAAACAATACGCATCTGATGGGCGCAATAAGCGATTTCGATGAGAAATTTGATTCGACAGGTATGGAAATGGATAGCACAACCTGTCTGTCTATTGTCGACGATGGCATGGGTTTTAATTTGGCAGGTTCAGAGATCAACCCCGCGACGGGTCTACCCATGATGGGTGGTGGCATTGGTGGTGTAGATATCGCCGGTAACCCTTATGGGTTCGACAACTCTATGATCGATTCAGATATAGGCGGATCCTCAATCGAGGATCCGTTCAGCTAAAACATCGCCCTTTCACTAGCAACGAACCATGGCGTATTCCGTTTTGCTGCGTCGTGTAGAGTAGATGTCCTCCTAGAGCCGCCCTCAGGCGCTAAAAATGGAGGGTTGGAGCTTGAGCCACAGTAAGTATGGCTGAGATGGAGCGCTGCGGCTGTGACCATCTGCTGGCGCCACAGACCTTTGGAATCTTCCCTCTCAGCAATAATACGCTGGTTGACCCTTCTATCGACTCGTTGGAATCATCGCCGACTGACATCTAAATTAATGTGGTCCAGTAGGTATGCTCATTCCGCACCCTCAGAATCTTCGATTAATTTTACCCGCTGTCTCTGCCTCTTTTCAGCCTCACGCAAATATCGCAAAATCTTACCAATGGCCCACGCTTCAGATCGTATAGCTCCCAAGCGCTCCTCAGTTTCCAGAGCAACCTCTAGCTCGAATGCTTGTCCGGCGACAGTAAGCACCCTGCTCGGGTACACATGGGACTTTCCTTTTCGAAGATACGTCGATCGAATTTTGGAAGGACCGCCCGAGGTTGGCTTTATGAATTTAAATTTTGACCAGTGAATTTCTAGCGTGTCTCGTTTGCGCCGAACATAGACGTTTAGTCGACCCTTTTCCTCTGGAACCTTCCATATGTTTTCTCGAATATGATAATTCCAATGCTCGCGGGCGATTGCTCGCGCCTCGGCCTCTAATTCATCAATTTTTTCTCGAATTTGCTCGATGATATTTTCGTACATATTTCCTACCTTTCTGCTTGGCGCGGAAACTGGTGCACTTTCCGGCCCTAGCGCCCGCGTGTGCGTAGGGCCGGATGGAGACGTGTGCACCCGGCCCTTAGGGCCGGAAACACATGGTCAATTCCGGCCCTAGACGCTCCAGCGTTTCCGCTACCAGTTCATCAGTTTTTATCTCGGATTTTCGAAATTGCATTTTTATGCCCTATTCCATGCTGCTAGCTTCGGAATCTGGTTAGTTTTCCGGCCCTAGTGCGTACGGGCGCGTAGGGCCGGACGGAGGCGCATGTGTCCGGCCTATAGGGCCGGAAACTCGCAACCTATTCCTGCCCTCACGCGCGCGCACGAGTCGGAAACTGATGAAACGATATCAGCTGAGATTGGCCGAAACGGCTCAGATAGCCCCCTGTTTTGGGTGAGCTTTCAGGCATATTGGGTTTTCAAATATCTACCAGGCACACTAAAAATCACCCACAAAGATGTTTTGTTAAGAACTTTGGATGACCACGATCAGAAGATTTGGAGGAGAGGTCGTCTAAAGGTCCTCACAGACGACCTTTGCGAATGGTTGCGACCAAGAAACTCAGGTGAAAGGTCGTCCCAGTCGACCTTCGCGGTAGGAAATTCAGGAGAAAGGTCGACAAAGGGTACTCTCTGTCGACCTTACAGTTGCACCGATCAGTTATTGTATGCCCGATAACGCCTCAGTTTTATTAAGGTGCTGTCAGCATCACCGCACCGTCGGTAACTGACTCCAATTTGTCGTGTAGCTCGGCGACAAGTGCTCTCTGCGCATGGCATAAACCGCAGAGCCGACCTGCCTAGCGCTGCACACTTTTATTTGTGACGTTCGGTTGATCTCATCCATCACGGACAACAACCGAGCGGATCGGTCATCTTGCCCAGCTGACGGGCCGGCAAACAAATCCTCTTGGATGGCGGCCTTATTAACCAGGTCACTCAACATCACACCAGCTTTCGCATAGTCGTACCCAGCTCGATACATCGGTCTGAGCAAACTTAGAACCTGCCGGACGATAATCCGCGAGTCTTGCGTGGATGTGGTCAATCTAATGGATGTACTGTTGGAGTACTGAGGCAGCTCAGTTCGAAACGGGTTCGTTCGGAAAAATACCATCAGTGCACCGGCGTATTGCTCCCCTGCCCTGAGTTTTTCCGTCGCTCTCGTCGCAAACTGAGCAACCGCTTCCTCCAGATCGGATAAGACTTTTACCGGGGCGCCAAACGAACGAGAGCACATGATCTGCTTTTTCGGCTGAGGGGCATCCTCCCAGGGTATGCAGGCAATTCCGTTCAGCTCCCGAATCGTACGTTCCAGCACCACGGAAAACTGTTTGCGCAACGTTGAAGGGTCAGCATCAGCGAGTTCAAGTGCAGTGGTGATCCCCATTGCTTGAAGCTTGGCTGATATTTTTCGGCCAACACCCCAAACCTCATCCACGGGAACCAAGGTCATCAGTCGTCGCTGTCGGTCTGCGTCGGTTAAATCGACAACCCCTCCGGTGGCCTTGTACTTCTTAGCCGCGTAATTCGCGAGTTTAGCCAGTGTTCGCGTAGGTGCTATGCCAACACAAACAGGCAAACCAGTGTCCTGAACAACAATGTCTTTCACCTGATGCCCAAAATCTTCGCACGCAATGACTCGATCCACCCCTGTGAGGTCCAGAAAGGCCTCATCAATGGAGTACACATCGACTCGCGGAGCCAAGGCTTCCAGCGTCATCATCACGCGCCGGCTCATATCTCCGTAAAGAGTGTAATTAGAGGAGAAAAGATGGATGCCGTACTGACGGATTTCAGATCGGATGTGGTGCACCGGAACGCCCATTTTGATACCCAGTGCTTTGGCCTCTTTAGAGCGAGCCACAACACAACCATCGTTATTCGACAGCACAACGACAGGCGTATCGCGTAAATCCGGTCGAAACAGTTTTTCGCAGCTGGCGTAGAAATTATTGCAGTCAACGAGGGCGAACACCGTTTTCATCCAGCTTTGGCCTGTTCCCGGTATAAAGCACTGCCTAAAGCTTGGAAATAGTGGTTAAACGCTTCGTTAATCGCCTTTCTATGCTGACCTTTCGGATACAGCCCTGCCCTCGCCTCATCTGAATAAACAGTCCCTCGCACCAAAAAACCATTGCCGGGTCCACTGTCCTCTACAAAGGCTTCAAAGGCCCGAGCACAAAGCTCCTCTGGACGGGCGTAATACAGCACCTTCATATCCCTATCGGCTTGTTGCGAACACTGAAACTGATCACTGGGCTCAGTGCCGCTCTCATCCAGCAAAATGGTTTTGAAGCATTGTCCTAGCAGGACATTCAGAGGATGTCCTTTCTGTTGCTTACTATCGAGCCAGGCGCTGGACGCAAAGCCATACCTCACAGGATTATGGAAAGCCTTACTGCCCATATAGTGATCAAATGCGTGGAACCACTCGTGGGCCAGACTCCCTGCACCGGCATTTTTAGCCAACGCCAGCTGCCGTGTTGCCGGAATGTAGTGGGCAGCCACACCTGGCCGGCCACCAATGCCATACTGAAGGCTAAGTGTGCTTCGTAACGAGATCAGCGATTCAGGGCTCCTTAGACTCGCCATCAGGTCGCACAGCGCCTGGTAGAATTTCACCGCTGCAAAGTCCCGCTCTTCGGGTGTAACCCAGCGCCCGATTTCAATGCTTCGAAAATCAAACTGGCGTCTGATTGCGGCAAAATTGGTCATGGAGGATGTCGTCATGACAACCCTCCCCGCTTCAGCGATCGAACAATATTAGGGCTATTTGCATTCTAGGGTTGGATTCCAACCCTAGAATGCAAATAGCCGTTTTTTCATTCAAAACGCATAT
>NZ_JBQDKB010000092.1:4576-13723 GCF_052094685.1 Marinobacter sp. | reverse complement strand
ATGGCACTGGAATAGCCATGGACGCCGCAGGGCGAGGCCTGAGCGTCTTGCTCTGCGAGATGAATGATCTGGCCTCAGCAACCTCATCCAACAGCAGCAAACTGATTCATGGCGGCTTACGCTACCTGGAGCACTATGAATTTCGGCTGGTGCGCGAAGCTTTGGCAGAACGCGAAGCCCTTTTGCGCAATTCACCCCACATCATGTGGCCCATGCGCTTTCGCCTACCCCACCGGCCACATCTGCGCCCGGGCTGGGTGATTCGAACAGGTCTTTTCCTTTACGACCACCTTGCAAAGCGGGAATTGCTGCCGGGCTCACGATCCATTAGATTTGGTAGCGACAGCCCTCTAAAACCCGAAATAACCAAAGGTTTTGAGTACTCAGACGGCTGGGTCGACGACGCTCGCCTCGTTGTACTCATGGCGCGCAAAGCCGAACAAATGGGCGCGACCATTCACCCAAGAACCCGCTGCATCAATGCGGCTCGCAAGAAAAAAAGCTGGACAATCACGCTGCAGGACAGTTTTTCTGGCGTCGAAAGCAGCATCTCAGCAAAAACGCTGGTTAATGCAGCAGGCCCCTGGGCCAGTATGCTTTTCTCCGGAACCATTGCTGCCCCTGCACCAAAGCAAATTCGCTTGGTGAAAGGCAGCCATCTGGTTGTTCCGCGCCTGAACAACAGTGACGATGCTTATATTTTACAAAATGAAGATGAACGCATTGTCTTCGTGATCCCCTATGAAGAACACTTTTCCCTGATAGGCACAACCGATGTGGACTACGAAGGAGACCCGTCTCTTGCCCGTATTTCACCAGAGGAAACCAACTACCTTTTGAGGATTGTAAACACCTATTTTCGGCACCAGACGACCCCTGAAGACGTTATTTGGTCATACTCCGGTGTGCGGCCGCTTATCGATGATGGAGAGAATGCGCAGGAGGCCTCACGGGACTATTCCTATGAATTAGACAACGCTCAAGGCGTTGCACCGCTGATGTCTATCTTCGGCGGCAAAATAACCACCTATCGAAAGCTCGCAGAAGTCGCTACAAACAAACTCTGCGAGTTTTTCCCCACCGCTGGTGCACCTTGGACGCAAAACGCGGTGCTGCCGGGCGGAAATTTCCACAGCAAAGCATCGCTTCTGGCAGAGCTGAGCAGCGAATTTCCATGGCTCCCCCCAAAACTGGGGCAACGTTATGTGCGAACTTACGGCACGGCGTGCCGGGATATATTGGCCGACGCTGGCTCCATTGAGAAACTGGGCATGCTTTTTACCGGCGATCTGTACCAGAAAGAAGTCGACTATCTGGTTGCACAGGAATGGGCACGGACAGCGGAGGATATACTCTGGCGCCGCACCAAACAGGGACTTTACGCCTCCGAAGCCCAAACCCAGACACTGAAAACCTACCTTTCGTCCACTTCGGCCAAAAGCCCGGAAATCCGCTCCTGAAGTTCCGGAATCACCTGCTCTTCAAACCAAGGGTTGCGGCGTAACCAAAGATTGTTACGGGGGCTGGGATGAGGCATCGGCAGGAGATTTGGCCAATATTGGCGCCAGTTTTTGACGTTTTCAGTCAGGGACTTTTTACCGTCTGGTAAGTGCCAAGCGTGGGCGTACTGGCCTATAACCAGCGTTAACCCAACATTGGACAGCCGATCCAATAAGGCGTTTCGCCAAGCCGGTGCACATTCGGGCCTGGGTGGCAAATCACCAGACTTACCCGTGCCGGGATAACAGAACCCCATGGGAAGAATGGCGAGTTTTCTAGCATCGTAAAACGCCTCTCTCGTTATACCCATCCACTGCCGTAGCCGGTCGCCACTGGGATCATTGAACGGCAGCCCTGTTTCATGCACACGCCTCCCAGGCGCCTGACTTACCACCAAAATGCGCGACGTTTGTGACAACTGCACAACCGGTCGTGGCCCGCAGGGCAAAGCCTCCGCGCAAATCGTGCAGGTGCGCACCTGTCGAAGCAGCTCATCAAAAGGCAGTTGGGCAAGAGCATCCATCATCGGGTTTATACTATCCAAGCATTTACATAAAAGTGACTTGCCGTAACCATATAGCTCAAAAAACGCTGCGGCAACCTGACGCTGTTTCACTAAGTATATTCCAAAGCTGATAGACGTAATTTTACGTCCTTTTTTTGCTATAATCCGACTATCGTCATTATTCAGTCACAATTTATTGATACATTTACTACCTCTTCGCTCTAAAGGACAAAAACATGCTCAGGCGTACCAAGATTGTCGCCACCCTCGGCCCTGCTACAGATACCCCCGAATCCCTGGCCGCCATTATTGCGGCTGGCGTGGACGTTGCCCGACTCAACTTTTCCCACGGCAGCGCAGATGAACATATTGCTCGCGCGCGCCGGGTGCGTGAAGCAGCAGCGGCGCAAGGGCGCTTTGTTGCTCTGCTGGCAGACCTGCAAGGCCCTAAATTGCGCATTGCTCGCTTTGCCAACAACAAGGTCACCTTGAGCGCAGGCCAAACCTTTGTTCTGGATGCTTCCATGGACAAGGAAGCTGGCACCCAGGAGCGTGTGGGTATCGATTACGAACAGTTGATTGATGATGTAAAACCCGGCGACATTCTTGTTCTAGACGATGGCCGCATTGAAATGCAAGTGCAGTCCGTTGACAGCCACAGCATTACATCGTCAGTGCTTATTGGTGGCCCACTGTCTAACAACAAAGGCCTGAACAAGCGCGGTGGTGGCCTGTCTGCCGATGCCCTGACCGAAAAAGACAAGCGCGATATTGTGACAGCTGCGCGCCTCGGGGCTGATTACGTTGCCGTATCCTTTGTTCGCACCGCCGACGACATGCACACCGCGCGCAGACTGCTTAAGGAAGCTGGCTCCGACGCCGGGTTGGTGGCCAAAATTGAGCGTGCAGAGCTGGCCCACAACGTAGACGCCCTCGATGCAGTGATTGAGGCCTCAGATACCGTGATGGTGGCCCGCGGTGATCTTGCAGTGGAGATCGGCGATGCAGAGCTGGTAGGCGTGCAAAAGCACATTATTTCACGGGCCCGGGTGCTTAATCGTGCGGTGATTACAGCCACACAAATGATGGAATCGATGATTACCAGCCCCATGCCTACCCGCGCAGAAGTGTCCGATGTGGCAAACGCTGTTATGGACTACACCGACGCGGTGATGCTATCTGCAGAAACAGCGGTAGGTGACTACCCGGTAGAAGCAGTGGAAGCCATGGTGCGCATCTGTATTGGCGCTGAAAAGCAGCCATCGATGCACCAATCAAAGCACCGGATTCACGAGAGCATGGAACAGGTTGACGAGGCCATCGCCCTCTCCGCCATGTACGCAGCGAATCACCTGGATGGCGTGTCGGCTATTATCTGTATGACAGAAACAGGGGCGACCCCGAGGTTGATGTCTCGCATTAAATCCAGCCTGCCAATTTTTGCCTTTTCCCGGCACCATTCCACACAACACCGGGTGGTGATGTACCGTGGTGTTCAAACTGTGCCGTTTGACTCTGCCAAAATGCCACATGAACACACCAATGCCAGGGCGGTTTCTGAGCTGGTAGACCGGAAGGTGGTCAGCGAGGGGGATCTGGTTGTTATCACCAAGGGTGACTACATCAATGCCCAAGGGGGAACCAATTCTATGAAGATTGTCAGAGTGGGCTCGAATATCAGCTGAGCTCCGATAGACTGCCTGCCACAATGCCTGTAATCGTGGCCCAGTCTTTCTTTGCAATGATATCTTCAGGGGTCAGCCAGCTGCCGCCTACCGCTTGAACGTTATTCAACGCCAGGTAGTCCTTGGCCGTACCCCGGCGAATACCGCCGGTCGGGCAAAAGGTTGCGTCCGGGAACGGGCCATTAAGGGCCTTAAGCGCCGGAATTCCTCCAGCCACCGCTGCTGGAAAAAACTTAAACTCGCGATAACCCAAGCAGTATCCCAGCATCAGTTCAGACGCGGTTGAGACACCCGGTAAAAGAGGCGCTTCAGAGGTTAACGAGAACTCAAGAAGCGCTTCGGTAATGCCAGGGGTAACGATAAACTGGGCGCCTGCAGCCTCTGCTTGGCGATACTGGGCAAGGCAGGTAACCGTTCCCGCACCCACCCAGGCTTCCGGGAGGGCTTCACGCACGGCCTTAATCGCCTTGGACCCATGTTCCGTGCGCAAGGTTATTTCCATCACCCGAATCCCGCCATCAAAGAGAGCCTGACATAACGGCACCGCATCGTCAGGACGCCTTATGGTAATAACAGGCATCAGCTGCGACGCACTCAAAACTGACCGAATACGCTCGCGGTGAAAATCGGACAGTTGGCTCATGATAGTCTCCAAGCAGGGCCTCCATTCAGGGTTCAGGCCAAAAATGTAGTAATTATATTTAAATAATGACACCAGGCTTCGATTAATCCAAGGGCGATGCCGGAGCGTTGATACGTTTACTACCCAAACTGCAGCAAAATCCCGGTATACTCACCCCGTATTCAACAACGATTCCACCCAGAATTCAGGGAGTAGCTTTGATGGCCGCAAATCAGGCGCATCGTGACGACAATCTGCTGGAGGATATCCAGTCCCGGCTGGACACTCTAAACAAGTCCGAACGCAAGGTGGCGGAGGCTATCCTGCGCGATCCGAGCGCGGCCACCCGATACAGCATTGCGGCTTTGGCCCGGGCCTCGAACGTCAGCGAACCTACGGTGAACAGGTTTTGCCGGGGCTTCTCCGCCACCGGCTTCCCGGACTTCAAAATCCGTCTGGCACAGAGCATTGCCACTGGCACACCCTATATCGGCCAAAACATTGAGCCTGATGACACAGTTGCAGAGTTTGCCGACAAGATCATGCTGAGCACAATGTCTAACCTCGACAAAGCTCGTCAGGCGCTGGATCCCCGGGCACTGGCAACAGCCATCGACTATCTGATTCAAGCTAAACAGATCAATTTTTTTGGTATGGGAGGCTCCGCATCTGTAGCGCTGGACGCCCAGCACAAGTTTTTTCGCTTCAACATCCCCGTTATGTCTTATGACGACACCCTGATGCAGCGAATGGTCGCTGCGGGCGCGAGTGTTGGAGACGTTATTGTGCTGATTTCCTACACCGGGCGCACCAAAGAAACCGTCGATATTGCCCGCATTGCCCGGGATAATGGCGCCACTGTTATTGGCATCACAACCCCTAACTCGCCGCTTGCAGACGTGTGCACGACAGCACTGGAAGTCACGGCGCCAGAGGACATTGAGGTCTATATGCCCATGTCGTCCAGAATCATCCACCTAACGGTTATCGATATTCTGGCCACCGGCGTTACGCTAAAGCGCGGCGCCGACTTTCTTGGGCACCTCAAGAAGATCAAGGACAGCCTGAAACCTACCCGCTTTCCGTCAACCTCCGACTGACGCAAACCCTCTTACTGCAGGCAATAAAAAACCCGGGCAACATATACGTCACCCGGGTTTTTTATTTCAATAGTGCTTTATGGCCGGGAGACCTCAGCGCTGTTTCTCAAAAACTGCTGATACGCTGCATACTCACGCTGGCCTTCAAGAGATGCCAGGAATGTACGCAACTGATCCAAGTCACCACCACCCTCCTCAGGACTGCCTTCATTTACAGCATCCAGCGCAATCACTGCAACGCCGTTCTTCGTCATGGCAGTGCCATAGCTAGGCTCACCTTCAGCAGGACGAACCAAGGAAAAGGCAGCTCGCATCACCTGCTGGTCTGCACTTTGGGCATTTCGCGCCTGCCCTTCGAACTGTTCCCAGTCACCTGCATTCAGTGTTTCTAGCGCCTCGCCCTTCTCCAGGTCTGCAATGATGGCGTCAGCACGCGCACCAAGCAGTTCCCGGGTTTTGCGAGTTTCCAGGCTACTGCGAATATCGTTCTGTACATCCTCAAGAGCAAGCTGTTGAGCTTTACGGTATTCGCCAACACGGGCCACAACGGAGACGTTATCGCCAACGTCGATCAGCTCAGTGTTATAGCCACCCTCAAGAACATCCTCTGAAAAGAGCTGGCGAACTAAACCAGAGTGATCAAACGGCGCCTGACCACCATCTTTGGTGACACCAGTGGCTTCGCGGATCTCCAAGCCCAACTCTTTGGCAGGACCGGCCAGATCATCTGCGGCGTAGGCTGAGTCAGCCAACTGTGCACGCACTTCTGCGTACTCTTCTTGGGCATGCTTGCGGGCAAGTTCCGTACGAAGCTGCTGCTCCAGCTCTGCCAACGGAGGAACTTCTGAGCGGCGAACATCGTCCAGGCTAATCAGGTGCACACCAAAGCTGGTTTTAACCGGGTCGGATATCTCACCTTCTTCCAGTGCAAACAGGGCTTTCTCGAAGGCCTCGTCGTATACGCCACGGCCGGCAAAACCAAGGTCGCCGCCTTCTTTAGCAGAGACAGTATCAACGGACAATTCTTTCGCCAGATCGCCAAAACTCTCCCCAGCATCCAAACGCTTCTGAATGGCGGCCATGACCTGGTCGGAATCAGAACCGTCTTCAATCAGAATATGGGATGCACGACGCTCCTCGCGGGCCAGATCACCGGCACGCTGCTCGTAATAGGCCTCAAGATCCTCTTGGCTGATCTCGACCTTCTCTGCGAGGACACCCAGGGATAAGGTTATGTAGGTTGCGTCAACTTGCTCTGCCTGCCTGAAAGCGTCGCTGTTTTCCTTATAGAAGGCTTCAATGTCTGCGTCGGTAACCTCAAGCTCATCAGATACCGCGCTTGCGGGAATCTGCACAACGCGGAAGTCCCGAGTCTGATTCTGAATACGCAAAAGTTGTGCGGCATTTTCGTTTGCAACAAGACCACTCTGCATTACGCCGCCACGGATTTGATTGACCACATATTGTTTGTGCATGGCTTCACGAAACTCGCCTACCCCCATGCCCAAATTGCGCACGGAAGATACAAAGCGATCACGGTTGAATTGCCCATCAACCTGAAACTGCGGCATCTGGGTGATCAGAGCATCAATATCCTCATCGTCGAGCACTAGCCCCTGAGCGTTAGCGTCTTGAATAAGGACCTGTTCTTGGACCAAAGAATCCAGTACATCTTTGCGAATCTGGTCTTCGTTAAGCATGGCGGGATCAGGACGTTCCATCCCGGACAGGCGTCGCTGGCTTTCCATTTGGACAACTCGCAGGAATTCCCGCTCGGTAATGTCCTCACCGTTAACTGTCGCCACCTCCGGCTCACCGGAGAAGCCACCTACGATGGCATCCATTCCCCAGATGGAGAGGGACACAATCAACAGACCGATAATGATCTTGGCAATAGTGCCTTGGGAATTTTCCCGAATATCTTGAAGCATGTTTCTCCCGAACCCCTCTGCCGGTGCTCTTAACGTAAAAAGGCGCACCCTGTCGGAATGCGCCTTGAATTCTTCTTGGCGACTCTCTTTGACAAGAGTCGCCAGAGAAAGAACCGTTACTTAACGGCGTCTTTCAGGGCCTTACCTGCTTTGAAGCCAGGTACTTTGGAGGCCGCAATTTTGATCTCGGCACCCGTCTGCGGGTTACGACCCGTGCGCGCAGCACGATCTTTCACTGAGAAAGTACCAAAACCGATCAGAGTAACCTGATCGCCTTTTTTGAGGGCACCGGTGATAGAGTTGGTCATTGCGTCCAGAGCACGGCCAGCGGCCGCTTTGGATATATCTGCTGATTCTGCAATTGAATCGATTAGTTCGGACTTGTTCACACTAAACCCCTTCGCTTTCAGGTTGAAGATGTTATAGGTCGGATTGTTTTTTCTCGGACGTTCTCGACTATCGCATAAGCGGTCGGAGAATTCCATTCTTCGGTTTTCTTATTCCTTTTCGGCATTCAACCGCTGTTTGGAATAGGCACTTACTGCGCGGGAGCCCTTGGTATTGGCTGCTTCACGGCGAAACAGTTATACCAATGGGCTCTCCGGCATGTCAACAACTCATCCAAGCTTTAATGTGTATTTATGCGTTCTGCACTGTCATTTTCTTCGTCATGGGACTTACCAGACCCCGTTTCAGACGATGAACCAGCCGTGTGTGGCTCGGGTGCATAAGCCAAGGCAATATCCAAAACCTCATCAATCCATTTCACCGGAATAATCTCTAGTGACTCCTTGATATTATCAGGTATCTCCTTGAGATCTCTGGTGTTTTCATCTGGAATGACAATGGTCTTTATACCACCTCTATGGGCCGCAAGAAGCTTCTCTTTGAGGCCACCAATGGCCAGCACACGACCACGAAGCGTGATTTCACCGGTCATCGCAACGTCGGCGCGCACCGGAATTTTGGTTAGTGCAGAAACGAGTGCTGTGCACATGCCAATACCGGCACTGGGGCCATCTTTTGGGGTCGCGCCTTCGGGTACGTGCACGTGTAAATCGTGTTTTTCGTGAAAATCGTCGGCAATACCCAGTCCTGGCGCACGACTTCTTACTACTGTAAGCGCGGTCTGAATCGACTCTTGCATCACATCCCCGAGGGAACCGGTTTTTACAACCCTGCCTTTACCCGGTGTGAGCGCACACTCAATAGTAAGCAACTCACCACCTACCTGAGTCCAGGCTAAGCCAGTAACCTGCCCCACTTGGTTAGTTTCTTCAGCCAGTCCAAAACTAACCTTACGCACACCTGAATAGTGCTCAAGCATGTCTGGCTTAAGGGTTACTGTCGCCTTATCACCAGCCTCCACGTGCTCGCGAACAACTTTTCTGCATATCTTGGCGATTTCCCGCTCCAAACCACGAACACCGGCCTCGCGGGTGTAATAACGAACCAGATCACGCAGGGTCTCTTCAGGCAGCGTCAGCTCATCCTTGCGCAAGCCGTTAGCCTTGATCTGCTTAGGCAGCAGGTATTTGAGCGCAATATTTACCTTCTCGTCTTCCGTGTAACCCGGAATCCGGATAATTTCCATTCGATCCAGAAGCGCAGGCGGGATGTCCATAGAGTTAGACGTACACACAAACATCACATCCGAAAGGTCGTAGTCCACTTCCAGATAATGATCGTTAAACGTGTGATTCTGCTCAGGATCCAAGACTTCCAGCAATGCAGACGCAGGGTCACCACGGTGATCCATGCCCAGCTTGTCGATCTCATCGAACAAGAACAGCGGGTTTTTCAC
>NZ_JBQDKB010000092.1:0-4476 GCF_052094685.1 Marinobacter sp. | reverse complement strand
ATCTCCCGAGCCTTTTCAATATCGTGACGCACGCGGCTGCGTTTTTTCCAGGGTACAGCCAGCATCCAGTCGATATATCCACGGACAACCGTGGCCTCGGCAGACATAGGCGACATCATCTTGAGCTTGTTCAGCTCTACTTCGGTCTTTTTGCGAGCCTCTTCAGGCAACCCGGCTTCCTCAAGCTTCTGCTCAAGTTCTTCAAAATCGTTATTACCTTCACCCAGGTTACCCATTTCCTTTTGGATAGCCTTCATTTGCTCGTTCAGGTAATACTCGCGTTGACTGCGCTCCATCTGCTTTTTAACACGGCCACGGATGCGTTTCTCAACCTCAATCAAGTCGATCTCGCCATCCAGCTTACCAAGCAGAAGTTCCACGCGACGATTCATGTCAAGGGCTTCCAGCAACTCCTGCTTTTCCGGAATCTGCATTTCAAGGTGGGCAGCCATGGTGTCTGCAAGGCGCTCCAGCTCTTCGATTCCGGTCAGCGCGTTTGAGACTTCCGAAGGTACCTTTCTGGATAACTTTACATATTTTTCAAACTCATCCATCAGGGTTTTCAGGAGCACTTTTTCTTCGCGCTCAGGCAGCGCTTCTTCGTCCATCAGCGTGGCGCCACCGGACAAGTACTCAGCCTCAGAAATGTTACTGATCGCAGCCCGGGCATTACCCTCAACCAACACTTTTACAGTGCCATCCGGCAGGCGCAGCATCTGTAGCACTGTGGCCAACGTGCCCATATCAAATACATCATCTGGGCCTGGCTCATCCGTGGAAGCGTCCCGCTGGGCCACCAGGAGGATTTCTTTGCTTCCTTCCATCGCAGCTTCCAAAGCTTGGATGGATTTTTCACGGCCCACAAACAAAGGGACCACCATGTGCGGAAACACCACGACATCCCGGAGAGGGAGTAGCGGGTATTCTTGCACGATATCTTCGGGTATCCGGGTCATAAGGAATCCTCTGACGGTGTTTGATTCAGCATATCACCCTTCATTGGGGCGGCCGTTGGAATTGCAATCTTTTTACCAAACAACACGGCACAAAGCCCTGTTGATACAAACCATTAAAAAAGGGGCCTTTCGCCCCTTTTTTAATTCTTCTGGTTATCACACTCAGCTATAAAGCCTGATTAATCATCAGGTACAGCCTTGGCGTGATCGGTACTCGCGTAAATCTTAAACGGTTCCGAGTCGCCGGTGATGACGCTTTCATCAATCACAACCTTAGAAATGTCATGCTCAGACGGAATCTGGTACATGGTATCTAGCAATGTAGCCTCCATGATAGAACGAAGGCCGCGAGCGCCGGTTTTACGCTCCAAAGCTTTGCCCGCGACAGCGCGCAGCGCGTCATCACGGAAATCCAACTCAACCCCTTCCATATCAAACAGCTTTTGATACTGCCTGGTTAGGGAGTTTTTCGGTTCCGTCAAAATCTGCACCAGAGCATCTTCATCCAGCTCATTCAGAGTGGCGACAACCGGCAGGCGCCCTACAAATTCCGGAATCAGGCCGTATTTGACAAGATCTTCTGTCTCAACGTTCTTGATCACGTCACCCATATTTCTGCTGTCATCTTGGCTGGCCACCGCTGCCGAGAAACCGATGCTGCTTTTTTCTGTGCGATCACGGATCACTTTGTCTAAGCCGGCAAACGCACCGCCGCAGATAAACAGCATATTGCCGGTATCAACCTGCAAAAACTCCTGCTGAGGATGCTTACGCCCACCCTGAGGTGGCACAGACGCAACGGTACCTTCAATCAATTTCAACAGTGCCTGCTGAACGCCCTCACCTGAAACATCCCGGGTGATGGACGGGTTATCAGACTTGCGTGAAATCTTGTCGATCTCATCAATATACACAATGCCCCGCTGAGCCTTGTCCACATCGTAATCGCACTTTTGAAGCAGTTTTTGGATGATATTTTCAACATCTTCACCCACGTAGCCCGCTTCCGTAAGCGTTGTAGCGTCCGCGATGGTGAATGGCACATTGAGCATGCGCGCCAGCGTCTCTGCCAGCAGCGTCTTACCACTACCTGTAGGGCCAATCAGCAGAATATTACTTTTGCCGAGCTCGACATCGCCTTTGCCTTCACCATACCGGAGGCGCTTGTAGTGATTATAAACCGCTACCGCGAGCACAACCTTAGCGCGATCTTGGCCGATGACATACTCATCAAGCGTAGTGCGGATTTCAGCCGGTGTCGGAAGACGATCACTCGGCTCCTCCTGTGCGTTCTCCTGAATTTCTTCACGGATAATATCGTTGCACAGGTCGACACACTCGTCGCAGATGAACACCGAAGGCCCTGCGATGAGCTTACGGACTTCATGCTGGCTCTTTCCACAAAACGAGCAGTAGAGCAACTTGCCGTTATCGTCGCCTCGGCCGTTTTTTTCATCTGCCATTGAAATACCTCTGATCTCGTTTTGCCGGCGCTTCAGATAATCATGCGCCGGCCAGGGGTGATGCAATTACTGCCAGTATTATTTATTCGGCACGCGCTTATCAAGTATCGAGTCAATCAGCCCGTACTCTTTCGCCTGAGTTGGATCCATGAAATTGTCACGGTCCGTATCCCTAGCGAGTGTCTCCAGATCCTGGCCGGTGTGGTAGGCCAGAATAGAATTCAGAGTATGCCGGATTTTGAGGATCTCGCGGGTGTGGATCTCAATATCGGTCGCCTGTCCCTGATAACCGCCCAGAGGCTGGTGAATCATTACCCGGGAGTTGGGCAAACAGGCACGCTTTCCTTCAGCGCCACCCGCCAACAAGAACGCGCCCATGCTGGCAGCTTGGCCTACACAAAGGGTTGAAACGTCAGGCTTGATAAACTGCATGGTGTCGTAAATGGACATGCCCGCAGTTACAGAGCCACCTGGGCTGTTGATGTACAGGTGAATGTCTTTGTCTGGGTTTTCAGATTCCAGGAACAAAAGCTGTGCCACGATCAAGTTGGCCATGTGGTCTTCCACCTGGCCAACCATGAAGATCACACGCTCTTTGAGCAGACGAGAATAAATATCGAACGAGCGCTCCCCGCGGGCAGTCTGCTCGATAACCATCGGCACCAAGCCGGAACTGGTAACCATTGCGGGACCATCAATCGGTTTCTGCATCATGATGCGCCTGAACTCCTTATGAAAAAATAGGACGTGGCTTCAAACCACGGCATTTTCAGTATTCTTGCATCTTGTACCTTGCCAGCCGCCAGCCAAGAGGAAAACAGCCGGACATGCCGGCTGTTTACTCGCTTCGGCCAGCCAGGCCGAATTCAATCCGACCCTGGCACTATTTTCTGGTCAATCTCAGCCCTGCTGGGACTGACCTGCCTGAATTGCCTCTTCGTACTTAACTTTCTTGTCCTTAACCTTGGCCTGTGACAGCACATAGTCAACAACCTGATCTTCAAGTACAGACGACTCAATCTGGCTCTTCTGTTCTGGGTCACCATTGAAGTGCGCGATGACTTCATCTGGTTGTTCATATGTTGACGCGATCTCTTGGATCTTTTCATCAACTTTGGCCGGATCTACTTTCAGGTCGTTAGCCTTAACAACTTCCTGGAACAACAGGCCCGTCTTCACACGACGCTCAGCCTGTTCCTGGAAAATTTCTTTAGGCAACTGCTGGAAATCCACCTGACCACCAAAACGCTTAACAGCATCTTGACGCAGACGATCGATTTCTTGATCAGCCAGGGCGTTAGGAATGTCGACTTCGGTCGTTTCCAGAAGTCCGTCTACAACGTCATTTTTGACCTTGCTAGCTACCGCCTGCTTGAGCTCGCGCTCCATGTTCTTCTTCACTTCTTCACGGAATGCGGCTTCGTCTTCTGCCTCAATACCGAATTTAGAGAAGAACTCTGCGTTCAATTCAGGCAGTTGAGGCTCTTCAACCTCGTGAATCTTGATCTCAAACTTTGCAGGCTTACCTTTGAGATCTTCATTGTGATAGTCCTCAGGGAACGTCACTTCAATCTCGAGGTCTTCGCCAGCTTTACCGCCAACGATGGCTTTTTCGAAGCCCGGAATCATCTGATCAGATCCCAAGGTCAACTTGTGGTTTTCAGCAGCACCGCCCTCAAACTCTTCACCGTCGATAGAACCCTTGAAGTCTATGGTCAGCACGTCCTTGTTCTTGGACTTACGCTTGACGGACTTCATGGTGGCCTGCTGACGACGCAGGTTATCGATCATGGTGTCGATATCCTTATCGGTAATTTCAGAGGTCAGCTTCTCGATGGAAATCTTGCTCAGATCGCCCAACTCAATTTCAGGAAGAACTTCAAAAATGGCTACGAACTCGAGGTCCTTGCCGGCTTCCATGGTTTTTGGCTCAAGCTTAGGCCAGCCCGCAGGATTAATATCTTGTTCCTGCAGTGCCTTGATGTAGTTGTCGCGCATGATATCGCCGACAATTTCCTGGCGAACACTGTCACCGAAACGACGCTTGACCACGCTCA
>NZ_JBQDKB010000091.1:0-14393 GCF_052094685.1 Marinobacter sp. | reverse complement strand
CGCGGAACACTGGGCCCAGTAGTCTGCCGCCCCTTTAAATCCGTGCAGCGGTGCGGTGTAGCGATCATCAAACTCGTGAAAGCTCTGAATTTTATCAAAGCCGGAAACATCGATCAGATCAGGGAATTTTTGCGCCTTTTCGTTCATTTTTACGCCAAGATCTTTCAAAAACCGCTGCATATAAATTTTGCGACTGGGCAGCGCCAGCATATCTGCACTGCCTGCCAAGTCGCAGGGCACTGAATAGGCTACCGCGCCGCAAATTCTGCTGTCCACACGCTCACCTTGTTCCCCAAGATACAGCAGCGTGAGATTGCCCCCCATGCTAAAACCAGACAGAAACACGGTTTGATAGCCCTGTGCCAGCCCATGGTTGACCACCTGGCGAAGATCTTCCGTCGCGCCGCTGTGATAAAACCTCGGCTGCCGATTCATCACGCCGCCGCAGGAGCGAAAGTTCCAAGCAAGAACATCCCAACCTTCAGCCAACAGCGCCCGTACCAGCCCCAGCACATAAGGCCGCCGGCTATGTCCTTCCAACCCGTGGGAAACAATGGCCAAGCGCTTGCTGCCCTGACGATGCCAGTCTAGATGAAGCTCATCGTTATCGGCTGTCGCCAACAGCGCGGATTCCGGTTTTGCCACGCGAACCTTGCGGAACAACGACGGCCATACAGACTGAATATGCCCATTGCGCAGCCAAGGGGGAGGACGATATTGGCGAGCCATACCAGAGTACAAATTTTGACCTTTTATATCAGGGGGTTGACCAGCTAATTCAAAGCGCTTAATATGCCGCCCGGCTTGATGCTGTTCCCCGATAGCTCAGTTGGTAGAGCAACGGACTGTTAATCCGTTTGTCGCTGGTTCGAGCCCAGCTCGGGGAGCCACTTATTTTAAAATGCCGCTACTTCATACGAAGCAGCGGCATTTTTCGTTTAAGGTCTCAGAAACAGAGCCTCAAAAAACCTGCTCACGCTGCATAAATTCCGTAAGCACACGGAACAGCGTATAGCCATCCTCAGTCCCAATCAGTTCACGAATAGAGTGCATGCCAAACTGCGGCACGCCGATATCCAACGTGGTCACCCCCAAGTTCGCTGCCGTTAGTGGCCCGATTGTACTGCCACAGCCCATATCACTGCGCACCACAAACGTTTGGTGAGGCAATCCAAGTTCATCACTGATATGCCTATAAACGGCGGCTGAGCGACTGTTGGTGGCATAACGTTGGTTATGGTTCACCTTGATGACCGGACCCTGATTTAGAATGGGGCCGTGGTTTTCATCGTGTTTGTCCATGTAGTTCGGGTGCACACCGTGTGCATTATCAGCCGAGATCATCATGGAATGGGCAACAGCTCTGGCCTTGCTAGCGCCGCACCAGCGATCGAGAACCGCTGTTAAAAACGGCCCCTGCGCACCTTCAGACGACACGCTGCCCACTTCCTCATGATCATTGCACACCAGTAACGCAGCTTGGTCGCCAGAGGTATTCAGCAAAGCCTGCAAGCTGATGTAACAACTCAGCAGGTTATCCAGCCGGGCAGACGCGATGAACTCATCACGCAACCCCACAAAACCTGCCTCTTGGGCATCGTAAAAGCCAAGCTCATAACCCAGAATCTTGCGAACTTTGGCGCCAGATTCCGTGGCGATCTGTTGGCTAAGCAGGTCGTTAAAACTAGTGGCATCGCCTTCCGAAACTTGCATCAGCACCGGCGGCAAATCTGTTTGGGGATTAACCGTTCGGCCAGTGTTGGCTTCCCTGTCCAGATGGATAGCGAGGCTGGGAATAAACGCAACGGGTTTACGGAAATCGACCAGCGTGTCACTGACCTTGTTATGGCCGTCAAGAAACGTCACCCTGCCCGCCAGCGAAAGATCCCGGTCGAACCAAGGGTTCATCAGAACGCCACCGTAAACCTCGACACCAAGTTGAAAAAAGCCTTTGCGGCGCAGTTCTGGATTGGGTTTTACTTTCAAGCATGGGCTGTCGGTGTGAGCACCCACCATGCGGATACCCGATGCCGTGACATCCTGGGCGCCGGTGCGAAAAGCCACGATAGAAGAACCGTTACGAGTGACGTAATAACCACGATTCTGCTCAAGCGACCAGTCGTCTTTTTCGTCCAACTCTTCGAAGCCGGCTGCATCCAGCCGCTGCTTCATAGTTGCCACGGCGTGCCAAGGCGTGGGTGATGCATTCAGAAACTTCAGTAAATCTTTGTTGAATTCAGCGTGTTCCATGATGTCCCTGATAGAATAGTAATGATCACAACAGTATGGCATGAAGCCTTAACCCCTCATACCGGGGCAACAGGCATTGCTAACCTGTGCTAACAACTTATACGGAGCCAAACATGGCAGCACCAAAATTTTTAGATATCGAATACTGCCAATCCGACGACGTTCTCTTCCCAACCGCCATGGCTTGGTCGCTAGAAGATGGCCAAATGAAAACCGTGGTCATTGCACCGGCTGATGAATGGCTGCCTGAAGACGGCGATTATGGCGACCTAGACTTGGACTACCTTGATGAACAAGGTGTGCCATTGCTTGAACTTGTACAAGAGCTTCACCAAGACCTGCCTGACCAAACGGTATACGTGGATGGCCTGGATCCAGACGAAATTTTAATAGATCTGATTTTCAGCGCAATGAACCAAGAAGCGCCTTTTGAGATTGCGCCCATTACCGAGCTGATCACCGGCCTAACCAGCGATGCATTGGAAGACCGCCGCCGTGAACTTCTGTTTGAAGATAGCCTGGAACCCCAGCTGCCAGAAAACGGTGTTTATGCCCTGTTACGGATGGCCCAGGAAGAAGGCCTATTTGACGAAGACTAAAGTGTGACACGGGTCGACGTAACAATCGGTTACACAAGGCAAACTCAGCCCGTAACCGCTCACGTCAGGAAACCCAATAATAATGAACAAGGTTGTGCGAACACACCTGCTACTCACTTTGGTGCCTGCTTGTCTGCTTTCTGCCCAGACCGCTCTGGCCCAAGAAACGCCCCGTGAAGACAAACACTACGCTGGCCTACTGGTCACGGCCTTCAACCACCGCACCATAGGTAGCGCCTCAAATGAGCAGGCCACGGGAAGCGGTGCAGCCGTTATGGTGGGCACTCATATTAACCACCTGTTTCATGCGGAGGTGCGTGCAGGTGGAGGCTACCGAGATGCCGAGGTGCCCAAAGGCGACCTAACTCTTTCCATAGACTACTTCGCCAGCTGGTACATGGGCCTGCACTACCCTGTTACAGACTATGCCAACGTGTATGCCCAAGCCGGGTTTTCCTTTATTCACGGTACTGCTGAAATCACCGATGCAAACGGACAGGGAAATGCCCAGTTTCGGGATCTGTCAGGCGACTTTCCAGACAGCAGCTTCAGCGTAAGCTGGGTGTTTGGCATGGACGTTGAAGTGTTGAGCGACACCTACCTTGTATTTGAAGGTGGAAAACTGTTCAAAGACACAGACACAGGCGCCAATACCTTTCAGTTTTCCACCGGTCTCAAATACGAGTTCTAAGGCGCCACAAAACGGCGCCAAACCCTAGCTACTACGCGCTTTGCCGAATATGCCAGCACCGGTGAATTCGCGCGTTTCTCTGAAAATCCTTATCCAGAGTGCTTTGGCTAACTTCCTCCACTTCAAACTCCGAAGCCAGAGCTTCATCAAGCTTAAAACGGCGGAAGTTATTGGAAAAAATCAGCAAACCGTCTGAACTTAACCTGGCCATGGCCTGCCGAATCAGCTTGGCGTGATCCTTCTGAACATCCAGCACGCCCGCCATACGGGCAGAGTTAGAGAAAGTTGGCGGATCCATAAAAATAAGATCATAAACCTGATCGGGCCTGGGCTTTGCTGCCAGCCAGGCCAGACAATCCGTGGCCTCCACTTTATGCTTGCGAGGATCCGCCCGGTTCAGCACCAGGTTATCCTCAGCCCAACCAACATAAGTTTTCGACAAATCCAGGCTCAGCGAGCGGCTGGCGCCGCCAGCAACGGCATGTACCGTGGCTGCGCCGGTGTAGCAGAACAAGTTCAAGAAACGCTTGCCGTAAGCGTTCTGTTGAATCCAGTGACGCACAGGGCGATGATCCAGAAACAATCCGGTATCCAGATAATCCTTAAGGTTCACCTTCAGCGTGCAGCCGTGCTCTTGCACGTGAAAGAATTCACCACTGACGTCTTGTTTCTCGTACTGGTTAGTGCCCGTTTGGCGCTGGCGCTGCTTGCAGATCATCCTGTCTCGCTCGATGCCTAGCGCTTCGGGAATGACGGCCAAGGCTTCAGATAAGCGCTCTTTAGCGGAGCGCTCATCAATAGATTTCGGCGCAGCGTATTCCTGCACGTGCACCCAGCCTTCATAAATATCAATGGCCAATGCAAACTCTGGCATATCTGCGTCGTACAGGCGGTAGCAGCTTATGTCCTGCTTGCGAGCCCACTGGCCAATGGTTTTCATATTTTTCTTCAGCCGATTGTGCAGCATGGCCGCGCGCTCTTCATTTGCGATTCGAGGCAGCACTTCGCCTGGCGCTGCAGGCTCCCGTGGGGTGCGCACACTGGCTTCGTCTATGGTGAACAGCAAAAGTTGTGCAGGCAGCTTGCCGTTGAACAGCTTGTATTGTTTAAAGCTGCGCAGGCCAATGGACTTGCCGAACTCCGGCGCACCGGTAAAGACACCCAGGCGCCATCCTGATGCCGCTTTTTTTACGGCATCACCAAGTGATTCATACAAGCCTGCAAGGACTTTTCTGTCACTCAGGCGCTCGCCATAAGGAGGGTTTACCAAAACCAGGCCGGCCTCAGCCCGGTCGTCTCCCAGTGCCAATTCTTCAATCGGTTGGATATGGAACTCGATCAAGCTCTCAAGACCCGCGCGCTGAGCATTATTGCGCGCGGTGGAAATAACTCGGCTGTCCTGATCGAAACCCAAGAACGTCGGTATTCTGCCCTGCTTACCCTCGTAGGCACGCTTTTCTGCCTCCTGGCGCACAGATAGCCAGGTTTCTGGTTGGTGCCCCAACCACTTTTCAAAACCAAAACGCTCCCGACGGCGGCCTGGTGCAATATCCAGAGCCATCAGAGCGGCTTCAATGACCAGAGTGCCGGAGCCACACATAGGATCGACAAAATCGCCGCCTGCGGCTGCGATTTCAGGCCAGCCTGCGCGCATCAGCAGAGCGGCCGCAAGGTTTTCCTTCAGAGGTGCCAAGCCCTGCTCTGTGCGGTAACCTCGCTGGTGCAAACTGTGGCCGCTGATATCGATACCCAAAGCAAGTCGGCCACGATGCAGTCGCGCTGACACAGTGACATCGGGCATTTTCGCTTCTACCGCTGGGCGCTTTCCGCCGCTCATGGTAAAGCGGTCCACAATGCCGTCTTTTACTCGCTGGGCGCCAAACTGGGTGTTGCGGATCTCTTCGTTCTCGCCAATAAAATTGACGCGAAAGCTGCCATCAACGGGGATGTGCTGCTGCCAGTCGAGATGAACCACTCCGTCGTAAAGCTCGTCGGCACTGGTAGCCGCCACTTCGTCTACATGAAGGATTACCCGGTTTGCCAGGCGTGACCAGAGGCAAGCGCGATAACCGGCTTCCAACGGCCCTTCTACCCATGCGCCCGCAGGTGCATTTCTTACCAGCCCAAGACCAAACGTGCTGAGCTCGTCCGCCAGAAGGTATTCAACCCCCTTTGGGCAGGTTACAAAAAAGACAGATTTGGACAAGTTCAACTCCAGGTTCTTTGGCAATTCGCGGTAAGTCGCGGGAATCGCTGCGTTCATAGGTTTGGGCAATTTTTCTATCCGTTATAGATCTATTAAACATAATTTATAGATCAAAATGATAGTGTACTTATGCTTGAGGTTAAGCTTACCTTGTAGGTGACGCGTCGTTCGGGAAGGGTAACTCCCTTTCAATAACAGGATCCTGACTGCTCTGGCCGAAGCTGGCAATAGTGGGTTATCCCCGAGAGGATTTCACATGCCATGGCCACTGCAGAAGTGTACACGCTTGTTCTGTTAATCCATTAGTGAGGAACGGCATGAAAAGACAGAAAAGAGACATGTATGCTCGTGCATTTAAGCGGGGCTACCTCGCCGGTGTGTCCGGTAAATCCAAAGACAGCTGCCCGCTCGACCAGGCAGAGGTTCGCCAGGAATGGCTGAACGGGTGGCGCGAAGGCCGCACAGATCAATGGGATGGCATGACCGGTGTCTCCGGTATTCATAAATTGGCAAACGTCACCACAGCGTGATGCTTGTTTAAACCGCGACATCTTAATCTGATCTTTTAATACACACACCGTACGGGGTTCATTCCCTGCAAGGGCCCGCTCAGCGGGCCCATCTTCGTTATAGCACCCTTGAAACTATTTAAGCTTCCGAATCGCTTCAATCGTTTCACCAATTAATTCCGGCCCCCGGTAAATAAAGCCAGTATAAAGCTGAACCAGCTTGGCACCTGCCCGGATTTTCTCAGCAGCGCTCTCGCCATCGGTAATCCCACCCACACCGACAATCGGCAGATCGTCACCGAGTTCTGCATACAATCCCTGAATAACTCTTAGGGATGCCTCACGAACCGGAGCACCGCTAAGTCCTCCTGCCTCTTCAGCATGAGCGTGACCGGCAACAACAGCGCGGCTTGTGGTGGTATTGGTTGCAATAACTCCGTCCAAGCCGGCTTCTTTTAAAGCTAACGCTACAAACCGAATACCTTCATCGTCCATATCCGGGGCGATTTTGACCGCAATGGGTACGTAACAGCCAAACTGGCTCTGACACTTAAGCTGCTCATCTTTGATGGCATGAAGCAGGCCTTTCAGAGAGTCACCAAACTGTAAATCCCGCAGGCCAGGCGTGTTAGGCGAAGACACGTTCACGGTGATGTAATCAGCGCGGGTGTATACCGCAGAAATCCCCTTGCGGTAGTCAGATTCAGATTCCTCATTCGGCGTATCTTTATTCTTGCCCACATTAATGCCAAGAATGCCCCGGTAGCTGCGCTTGTCTACACGCTCCAGCATGTGTGTCAGGCCTTCATTATTAAAACCCATACGGTTAATGATGGCCTGGTGCTCAGGCAATCGGAACATGCGAGGTTTAGGGTTACCGGGCTGAGCAACGGGCGTAACGGTTCCGACTTCTATAAATCCAAAGCCAAGAGCACCCAAAGAGTCCAGATGATCAGCGTTTTTATCCAAACCTGCCGCAAGCCCCACAGGATTAGGAAAATCCAACCCCATAACATTCACTGGCAGCGCCTCTGCTTTCGACGAAAAAGCACCCAGTACACGCAATCGATGCGCGAAATCCAGACCATTTAGTGCCACGGAATGGGCTTGCTCGGGTGATAGCCGGAAAAGCAGGTTGCGGATAACGCCGTACATCTGAAGACTCCTCAATAAACGTGAGCGCGAGTATACCGGAAGTTTTCCACAGCAACCCAGTTGCTCAAAAATACAGAGCTAAACATCTGTATCATTGAGCTCTGGGGAGCTTGTCCACGGAATCTGTGGATAACCCTGTTGAAAATCACGGTGCATCGTTGCCAATCCCTTGCGAGCTGCGCCAATCTACAAATTGATCATTTTTTGATCAGTTTATTTTATCTTTAATTTCAACAAGTTATTATGTTTTTCCTTTAAGAGAAAGGAAACCTGAACAGTCTGTCATTCAAATGCAATGCTGCTATGATGTGCATAAATCAAGCAAAAATATGGCAAGTTTGGAGTTTTTTAATGCAACAACCCGAGTCACCCGCCCAGCGTCATCGTGAAAATCTAGCGGTGGAAGCGAAAGCGGCCTCGCGGGTTACCATTATAGGAATGATTCTCGACATCTTCCTGGGAATCATTAAAGTAATTGCAGGCGCCCTCTTCCACTCCCAAGCCCTTCTTGTCGACGGTATACACTCGTTTACCGATGTAGCATCTGACCTTGTAGTGCTCGGCGCGATGAAACTGTCCCGCCAAGAGCCGGATGAAAACCACCCCTACGGACACCAACGTATAGAAACCTTTGGCACCCTGGTGCTCGGCAGCATTTTGATCGCCGTAGGCGCGGCGCTTGCCTGGGAAAATACCCTCCGGCTGTTTGAAGGCGGCATAAAAACGGTACCCGAATGGCCTGTACTGGTTGCAGCCGGGGTTTCAGTTGTTGGCAAGGAATGGATTTTCCGCTACACCCGGCACATCGGCCAGGCCATACGTTCAGACCTTATTATAGCCAACGCTTGGCACAGCCGCACCGATGCATTTTCTTCTGCGGTGGTTCTGGTTTCAACGGTTGGCGCCATGCTTGGGCTGATATGGCTAGATGTGCTTGCAGCAGTGGTTATTGCAGCCATCATCATCCACATCGGCTGGAGATTCACATGGGATAGTGTGCAAGAACTGGTGGATACCGGGCTCTCCCCTAACGATACCGACATGTTGATCACTATTGCACGCAACACCGACGGGGTTCTTAACGTGCATGAACTGCGCAGCCGCCGCATGGGGCAAGACATTTTGCTGGATATTCACCTTGTGGTACGGCCAGAAATTAGCGTATCGGAAGGACACCAGATTGGCATGCAGGTGGTGGCCGGCATGCGCGGTGCACTGGATAACATTCTCGATATCAACTTCCACATTGATGCCGAAAACGACGAAGATCAGTTCCCAACGACGGAAAAACTGCCTTCTCGAGCGGAAGTGAAGAATGTTATCGCAGAGCACTTGGGTGAGATTCCCCAGCGCAGTCGCTTAAGGTTGCATTACCTCAGAAACAAGCTGCACCTGGAGATATTTCTGGATGAGCCAGACCCTGAGACGGTGTTCACCCCCGAAAACATCCGGCACCACTTGGAAGGCTACTCTTGGTTTGGCAGTGCCAGAGTCTGGGTCACCGGCCCCTAGGCCGGCATTCTTTGTTCTACTAAATACTCTGCTCTATTGGGGTTAACGCCGACGGTTCTCTTCCATCCTCGAGAGAAACTCCTGCATGATCAGCGTGTAGAGTTCGCCCCCGAGAAAGCGATCTTCAACGCCGGCATCAATACTGGGGTTATCATTCACTTCGATAACCGCAACCCGGTTTCCGGTTTGTTTGATGTCGACACCGTAAAGCCCGTTACCAATTAATCGTGTGGCGTTCAGCGCCGCTTGTATAACGTTTCTCGGCACCTCGTAGGTGGGCATAGTCTCAAAGCCACCGCTTTCACTTTTCGATTCACCATGCTGATAGATCTGCCAGTGGCCTTTCACCATCATGTATTTGCAGGCGTAGATTGCCCGGCCACCCAGCACGCCAATACGCCAGTCGTAATCGGTGTAAAGATACTCTTGGGCAAGCACCAATGCCGACTGTCGAAATAGCTCTTTTAATCCCGCCCTCAGAGATTTTTCATTCTCCGCTTTGGTTACACCTCGTGAAAAAGCGCCATCCGGTATTTTGATAACCGCCGGAAAGCCGAGCTCCCGTACCACCTGCTCTACAGCATCGTTCTGATCTTTGGAAAGAATCAGCGTCTTGGGTGTGGGTATCTTGTTGTTCTTCAGCAGGTCGGCCAAAAAAACCTTGTTGGTGCACTTAAGAATCGACGCTGGGTCGTCAATCACCACCATGCCTTCGGCCGCCGCCTTACGGGCAAAGCGATACGTATGGTGATCTATGGCGGTGGTTTCACGGATGAACAAGCCATCGTACTCCGGCAGGCGCATGTAATCCCTGCGCGTGATTTGCTCCACGTTGATCCCCAGCTTACGGCCGGCTTTTTCAAATCGCTTCAACGCCACCGCATCGCTGGGCGGCATCTCTTCATCGGGATTCACCAGCACAGCCAGGTCATATCGATAACGACGGCGAGTTCTGGGTTTGCGCCAAACCATACTGCTAAATCGGTCCAGTGCAGACGCAAAGGTATCCTGTTCACGTTCATCGAGATCCACAGGCGCGGCTGGCTTCATAGATTCAATCTGCCAGGCTTTTCGGCGCCGGAATACAATCTCAAGAATCGGACAGGGAAATCGTTCAAACAAAGCCCGCGCCACCGGTTTTAGATCCCGGTGCTCCGTTTGGCCGAAATAGGTACGAACCCGCACCTCGTGGGTGGCATTGCGCTTATCGCTGGCGGGATCTATAGCCGCGCCCGCAGCCTCCAGCCAATGGATTACGCTGGATTCAAGCTCTTCCAGCTCGAGCGAAAACAATCCCTTTCGGCTCAAATCATTTAGCGTCATAACAGACGGCACTACATGGTGCCCCCGAGCCTCAGCCAGCAAAGAGCAATAATAACCACGGCTCAGGTATTTGGCGCTCTGGCACAGGTTGATCACGCGCACCCGGCTGGTGGGCGGTGCGGAGAACTGCAGGTACTGATCAAACGTCAGCACATCTTCACTGGGGTAGTACGGCGCCCAGTCTTTGGTGCGATCCACAACGATGAGTAAACGGGACATTATCGGCGCTCCTCCCTGGAGATAATTGCCAATAGAACTGGCCGCAACAATACGCCGCGGCGGGGGCTAGAACAATCGGCTGATAGTGCGTGCTTTTACTCATAATCAACGTGTTTGCCAACTCTCCAGTCTCTATCATAATAGCTGCATACGGGAAGCCTTCCAGCATGCCCTGTGCCGAATTTCTCAAGGCCGCTTTACACATGTCTGACCTGCAGCTTCGGCTAGCCACCAGCGATGATTTGAACACGCTTCTACAGCTTGAACATCGCTGCTTTACAGAGGATCGACTGTCCCGCCGCAGCTTCCGGCGGTTTCTGGACATGCCCCGGGATCGATTGATTGTGGCGGAGGCCGAAAGCAAGGGTGTGATCGAGCTTATGGGTTACTGCCTAGTGCTGATGAGCGCCGCAACCCGCATGGCACGAATCTACTCCATTGCGGTTCTGCCAACCGCCCGTGGTCGTGGCATTGGTGAACAACTGGTTAGAGCCGCAGAACGTGAAGCGGCCGATGCTGGCCGTATTTTGATGCGCCTGGAAGTCAGGGAAGATAACGGCGGTGCCATTGGGCTTTACAAGCGACTAGGTTATCGCCAGTTTGGCACTTACCGTGATTATTACGAGGATCACGGGACGGCTCTGCGCTTTGAGCGCCGCATTCTGTTTTACGAACCAGCACCGGAATTCACCCCGGTGCCCTATTACCCTCAAACCACCGACTTCTCTTGTGGCCCAGCGGCACTGATCATGGCCATGGCAGCACTTGACGAACAACAACCGCTAACCACGTTGGAAGAACTCAAAATCTGGCGCGAAGCCACAACCATTTTCATGCTCGCAGGCCATGGTGGCTGTGGGCCGCATGGCTTGGCGCTTTCAGCCTGGAACCGGGGGTTCGAGGCCAGTGCATGGCTTAGTACCGAGGGGCCACTCTTTCAGGACACTGTACGCAGCGACGACAAAAAGCGGGTTCTGGAACTTGTTCACGAGGGATTTTTGCAGGATATCGGCCAAACCAGCATTGAGCTGCATCATAATCCGCTCACACTGGAAGCCATAGCCCAGGCCCTTCACAGCGGACGGGTTCCGATCATTCTGATCAGCACCTGGCAACTGAACCGCAGCCGGGTGCCTCACTGGGTAACCGTGTGTGCCATCGACGATCAGTTTGTATACCTGCACGACCCGGAAATCGATGTAAAAGACGGCGAAACTGTGGCCGACAAACAGCACCTTCCGGTAGATAAGCGTGTGTTCAGCCAGATATCACGATACGGCCGAAACCAGCCACTTCAGGCCGCAGTGATTGTCGGCCCGAAGCGCTAAAACACGGTTATCCGGTTCGAAGCGCTGCTTCTTTCAGATCTGAAATTTCATCCCTCAATCGGGCAGCCGCCTCGAAGTCCAAATCCGAGGCTGCCTTGTACATGTCATCTTCAAGGCGCGAGACTTCTTTAAGCACTTCTTGCGGAGACCGGCCGCCAATCTTGGCCCGGTAGTGTTCCGCTTCTTCCGCTGCTTTTTTGCCCGGCCGGTTCGATTTGAGTTTACCGCGACCACCGCCGGCACCCTCCATGATATCCGACACTTTCTTGGTCAGGCCTTGCGGCGTAATGTTATGAATCTCGTTGTGTTCTGCCTGCTTGGCCCGTCGGCGATCCGTTTCATCGATGGCCCGCTGCATGGAACCGGTAATCCGATCGCCATAAAGTATCGCCTTGCCGTTAAGGTTCCGTGCGGCACGGCCAATGGTCTGAATCAGTGCGCGCTCTGAGCGCAGGAAGCCTTCTTTGTCGGCATCCAAAATGCTGACCAGCGACACCTCGGGCATGTCCAAACCTTCCCTCAGCAGGTTGATGCCTACCAGCACATCAAATTCACCTCGGCGCAGGTCCCGAATAATCTCAACCCGCTCCACCGTGTCTATGTCCGAATGCAGATAGCGCACACGCACATCGTGCTCCATCAAAAAGTCCGTAAGGTCTTCCGCCATGCGCTTGGTGAGCGTGGTCACCAGCACGCGCTCTTCTACCTTCACCCGGGAGTGAATTTCTGAGAGTAAGTCATCCACCTGTGTGGACGCAGGGCGCACTTCAATAACCGGGTCTAACAGGCCAGTTGGCCTTACAACCTGCTCAACCACCTGCCCGGCGTGCTCGGCCTCGTAGTTACCCGGTGTGGCAGACACAAAGATCATCTGTGGCGCAATGCGCTCCCATTCATCAAATCGCATGGGGCGGTTATCTAGAGCAGATGGCAGGCGAAACCCGTACTCCACCAGTGTTTCTTTTCGCGAGCGGTCGCCCTTGTACATGGCGCCAATTTGCGGAATCGTCACGTGGGATTCATCCACCACCAGCAGCGCGTTCTCGGGCAGATAGTCGAACAAGGTGGGTGGCGCCTCGCCTGGCGAGCGACCAGAGAGGTAGCGGGAGTAGTTCTCAATGCCGTTGCAGTAGCCCAGCTCGTTCATCATTTCCATGTCGTAGCGAGTACGTTCTTCCAGCCGTTGAGCTTCAACCAGACGGTTGTTGTCACGCATTTGTTTCAGGCGCTCGTCCAACTCAACCTTTATATGCTCCACCGCATCAAGCACTTTCTGACGCGGCGTTACATAGTGAGATTTGGGGTAAATTGTAACCCTGGGCACACGCCGGAATACTTCGCCTGTGAGCGGATCAAAGTAACTGAGGTTTTCCACCTCATCATCGAACAGCTCAATACGAACAGCTTCTTTTTCCGATTCCGCCGGAAACACATCAATGACATCGCCGCGCACCCGGTAATTGGCCCGGTGGAATTCGATATCATTGCGGGTGTACTGCAACTCAGCCAGCCGGCGCAGAATATCTCGCTGATCAATCTTGTCGCCGCGATCCAGGTGCAGCATCATTTTCAGATAGGACTTCGGATCACCCAAGCCGTAAATGGCTGACACCGTAGCCACAATAATCGCATCCGGGCGCTCCAGAAGCGCCTTGGTTGCAGACAGCCGCATCTGTTCTATGTGCTCGTTAATGGAGGCGTCTTTTTCAATGAAGGTATCAGACGAAGGAACGTAAGCCTCTGGCTGGTAGTAATCGTAATAAGACACGAAGTATTCCACGGCGTTGTCCGGAAAAAACTCGCGAAACTCGCCGTACAACTGGGCAGCCAGGGTTTTGTTGTGGGCCATGACAATGGTCGGCCGCTGCACTTCTTCAATCACCTTGGCGACGGTAAACGTTTTGCCCGAACCAGTCACACCCAGCAATGTTTGGTGCGCCAAGCCCGAATGAATGCCATCAACCAGGCCTTCGATCGCTTTGGGCTGGTCGCCGGCAGGCTGAAACGGTGAATCCACTCTGAAGACGCCATCTATGCCTAAACTGCTGGAATCGTTACTAGCCATAATGGGCAGACAACCTCCGCTGACTCAACATGTGTATCCAGGCCAGTTTCTGTTCTTGCAACAGGCAGCCTGAGAGAGAAATTTATTGTTACGCCGGCTTCATGGTACCATCAACTCGATCGACGGCTGGGCGAAAATCAGCCGCCATATGGCAAGGATTCAGACACCCCGCCGGTCACAGACCTATCAGACGCAGCTTTAAGGAGCGCAAGTTTGGACCTTCAACTTTCCAGCCGTGTACAGGCAATCAAGCCATCTCCCACTCTCGCAGTCACCAATAAGGCTGCCGAACTGCGCGCAGCAGGCCAGGACATTATCGGCCTTGGCGCAGGCGAGCCAGACTTCGACACCCCGGAGCACATCAAACAGGCAGCCATTGAGGCCATCAAAAACGGCCAAACAAAATATACCGCTGTAGATGGTACGCCGGCTCTTAAGAAAGCGATTATCGCGAAGTTCAAGCGAGACAACGGCCTGGAATACGAAGCCAACCAGATACTGGTATCAAGTGGTGGCAAACAGAGCTTTTTCAACCT
>NZ_JBQDKB010000090.1:0-14409 GCF_052094685.1 Marinobacter sp. | reverse complement strand
CTTGCGGTTGCAGGTCTGGGGGTTGAATTAGGCCGTGTGAAGTCACGGATTCAGGAATATATTAAACATAATAATCAATAGTATTAAATAGTAACTAAGTTTCATTGTTAGTAATTGTTTGGGCGTTTTAATAGCGAATTCGTCTTTACCGCTTCGCTTGATCGAGTCTGATCGCTCTATTCAATCCATCGAGATGGGCCTCAATGCCCAGCAGCTGAACTATTACAAATTTCCGTTGGCGCCTTTGCGAACCCAATGTGTGACGTATGCTTTTATAACGCAGTTGCAATGCTTTTCCCGGCACTGATCTGGCAATTGGTTCCGGGAATATGAGAGTAGTTGCAAGCAGTCGCTCAAAAGCCAGTAGCACTTCAAATAAAAGCAGGAATGTACGAGGAAACAGTTTATGAAACTCAAGCACTCTGCGGCAATTATTTGCCTGGCACTTTCACCCGCACTGGTTTCGGCTGAACCCGAGTCCGGTGACGGCCTCTTTGCTCTGACCGGCTCCGGTTCAAGTGATAAGAAGTTCGACAGCAACACTGCTGCCGTCAGCTTTGACTTAGGCAAATTCTTCACCGATAGCGTGGCCGCTGGCTTGCGCCAAAGCTTTGGTTTTTCGGATTCGGAAAGTAATTCGAGTTGGTCTGGCGCTTCACGGGGCTTTGTCGATTACCATTTTGACGGTGGTAGCTGGCAGCCCTTTGTCGGCGCCAATCTTGGTGGTATCTATGGTGATGAAGTGGATGAAACTTTCTTCGCTGGCCCCGAGGCTGGTGTGAAGTACTATGTTCGCGATAAAACCTACATCACCGTTCAGATGGAATATCAGGTCTTCTTTGACAGCGCCAGTGACGCCGACGACAACTTTGATGATGGCGCCTTCGCATACAGCGCAGGTATCGGTTACAACTTCTGATTAATAACGCATCCGCTCTCTTGATATTCCCGGGAGCGGCAGGGGGAAGCCGGGGCCTATGTGTCCCGGCGTGCGTCTGGCTCCTCAACCTCTGAAGGCGACAGCCTAACAACGCCTTCTCATTTAGACTGGTTTCAATACTTTACAATGTCGTCGAGGACATCGAGAAGCAAGTGAATTAGAGTTCATCAGATTGGACTATCTTCGTGGCGTGCGTCTGCAATTTTTAGATTTTCTGGTGAATCTGATGTATCGATTGCTTGTCATCCTATTGAGTACAGTGCTAACTGCAGGCTGTGGCAATTTAAAGACTAGTGATTTCCTGAGTCGTACCGGTGACGCGCTGAGCAAAATCGGGCAACGTGCTCCTGCCGCGAATCTTGACCAGAAAATCAAACCGCTTTTTGATCAACCATATATTGATCCGTTAACGGAATATTTGCAGCGTTACGCGGGTGATCCGGCCCGCTCGGCCCAGCTCGAGCAAGTGAGGCGGGAGCGTGAACGCCGCTGTGCCGCTGTCGCCCAGCGTTATAACACGGATGGGATTAGCGAAACCGGCCTGGCATTGTATCGTCGTGGTTATAGCTTTTCCTGTCCGCAGGATGTGGCGGCCTATGAAGCGCGGCTCAAAGCCATGCAGCCGGCGCCAAAACTCGCACGGCAGCCTGTTAGTGAGCCCATGAACGATGATCGTGACGTACACGATGATGAAGCTCAAAAAGTTGCCGTATCCCACCAGATGAACGATTGCTACCTGCTCACTCGGATTCGTAACTTCAGTGGTGCCCTGAAAGCCTGCAGTGGTCCTGCCGACGATGGGGTTGTTGGTGCGCAGTCAAGTATGGCCCAAATCCAGAACGCCTTGGGTAATCACGAGTCAGCCTATCGATGGGCCCTGAAGGCCGCGCCTGAATCCGGTCAGGCAGCCTACCTGCTAGGCGAAATGTATGCTCAGGGGCTTGGCGTCGCGCAGGATAAGAATACGGCTGCGAAGTGGTTCAGAACCGCGGTAGGATTCGGCCATGCCGCGGCTGAAAGCGCTCTCGACAATCTGGTTTCAGCCACTGCCGGCGCCAATGTCAATTAAACCGCTGTCGTGGTCAGCCTTGACCAGATGGGCGCGGCCAAATTTGGGCTTCTGGAGAAGCAGCTACGCCATGCACTCCATCATGGGGCTGCTGTTCCTGTTGCTTGCGCTTTTTGCTATTGGCATGTTCCTGTTATCTCACCTGAATCTGAACTATTCCCAGCAGGCGATGTATGAGTTGCGCCGGGATCAGATCCAGGATGTGTTCTTCACGGGGTTGGTTCGCATTGATGCCCGCCAAATTGCTTTGGAACGCCATGTGGCGACGCTCGCGACGATTGGCGAGACATTCTATCGATTGTCGCGGGAACAGCCGGATTCGCCAAAAGCGCAGCGCCAACTGCAGCGCCAGCTTGAAAAAACGCTGCAAAGCCACCTTGAGACCGAAGCGGGTGTTTCAGGTGCGGGTCTCTGGTATCAGCCGGGCGTTGTAGCGCCAGCCGGTGAGCGCTACGCCCCCTATCTGGTGAAGGCGGGAGTTGGCCGCCCCAGAATGCAATCACAATCAACTGATTTCAGGCAGACCCGCTGGTATGACTTGACCCTGGGGAGAGACAGCGCCCGTAATCCCGCATCGAGCGTGTCTGTGTACTGGTCACCCGTGTACTTTGACATGGCAACCGAGCGCGCTGTTCTCACCCTTGCTCAGCCAGTGATCAGCACCGGGGGTGAGTTGATTGGCGTAGCAACTATCGACTGGGCTTCGGATCAGGTTGTTGACCTGGTTAGCCGTATGGAAGTCACGCAAAACAGCTTTGCTTTTCTCAATGATCACAACAATCGAAACCTGTCCAGTCTGAGTCAAAACGAAGATCCGGTTCATGAGCAGAAGCTTATTGATGCGATCCTGGCAGCGAATCTCTCCGGAAATGATCCGAAAACGCCATCAGTGTCAGGTGATAGCGACCCCCCTGAAAACCGCTTGCGCACACGGGCACTTGACGTCGGTGGGCGACTCTATGAGTTGTATTACGCTACGACACCGGCAGGTATGGTCTACGGTGCGGGCGTTCCAAAAGATGAAATCGATCGGGTGTTGGTGCCCATGCGCGACACTAATTACCGGATACTGCTGATCACGGGTTCGATTTTGCTGGTGCTGAGCCTTTACCTGCTTTATCGGATTACGCAGCTCATGCGTGAATTACAAGCTTCCTATACCGATGCTTTGACAGGCCTGCCCAATCGCGTGCGCCTGCTGAGAGATCTGCAGGATCGGCAAGAGGCCTGCCTAATCCTCCTGAACCTGGACCGTTTCAAGGAAATCAACAGCCTGTTTGGTAATGACTGTGGCGATGCCGTGCTGTTAGCTATGCGCAAGCAGGTACGCTCGTTTATCCGCACCCATTCTCACCCCTTTGGGCGCTCTCCCGAACTTTATCGCCTATCCAGTGATGAATTTGCACTCCTGGGCCCTGGTGTTGCTGAGTCCCGGGTGCGCACGTTCGCCAGTGAATTGACCGAATTCCTTTGTGCGCAACGAGTTATCTGGCAGCAACAGGCGTTAAGCCTGGATACCAGCGCGGGCATTGCCTTTCAGCGAGAGAGTAACGACGATGCAGCACCTGACCGTTTGCTTAACCAAGCAACCATTGCTGTTTTGCAGGCGCGGGATCAGATGCGTCAGTACCTATTTTATGACCAAAGCCAAGAAGTTGAAAAAGGCTATGAGAAGAATGTGTATTGGGCGCGGCGCCTGAAGAAGGCCATCGAGACCAACGCCTTACGTCCGTACTTTCAGCCAATTCACGACAACCTACAGGGCACGTTTACCAAGTATGAGTGCTTGGTAAGGATGGAAGATTCCGAGCATGGCGTGATCGCCGCCGGGCAGTTCATCGAGGTGGCCAATAAACTCCGGCTCAACCGTCAGATCACCCGGATCATGGTGGAAAAGGCATTCGCTGCGTTTGCGACGCAGCCCCACGCGTTTTCCATCAACCTGTCCTATGTGGATATCATTGATCCGGAAACACTTGCTCTGATTCTGGAGCATCTGCGGGGGAGCAATGTTGGTGAGCGGGTGATCTTCGAAATTCTAGAATCCGATGGCATTGGCAATTACGGCGACGTTTTGCACTTTATCGATAAAGTGAAATCCTTTGGATGCCGGATAGCCATTGATGACTTTGGCACCGGTTATTCCAATTTTTCCCATCTGCTCAAGCTGAACGTGGATTTCATCAAGATAGACGGTAGCCTGATTCGCTATCTGGCTCAGGATCACACGGCATTTCTTGTGACCAAGGGGATTGTGCAATTTGCCCGGAGCTTGGGGATCAAAACGGTGGCAGAATACGTACACAGCAAAGCGGTGCAGGATCGTGTCGTGGAGCTGGGCATTGATTTCTCGCAAGGAGAGTACTTCGGCATGCCTGCGGCGGAACTGTTGAGCCCAGTTGGGCGAAAGGGGCGAGATAAATAAGTTGAGGGCATTGTTCGAGGAAAAGGTGCATTGAGTCAGAAAGGGCGGAACTCGTTGGTCAGTATCGGGTTTCTAAGGCTTTCGTTTTGGGGATACGTTATGGCTAAGCCCACCGAAGCCCGTCAGCGGGCGATACTTGAGCGGCTGGATAAGTTCAGTCGCTTCACCGACAACAGCATCGGTATTCCCTTCACTCGGTTCCAAATTGGGGCCGAGGCCGTTATTGGCCTGGTGCCGGTGCTGGGCGACGCCGCAGGCTTGGTGTTGTCGAGCTATGTGTTGGTTGAAGCTCAGCGGGCTGGGGCCAGCAAGGATGTGAAGCTGCTTATCCTGCGTAATATGGGTATCGATTTTGTCGGTGGCCTGGTGCCAGTTGTGGGAGATGCCTTTGATGCCATTTACAAGGCCAATACTCGCAATACCCGATTGCTGAGAAACTATCTGGAAGAGCAGTTGGCTGTGGAGCCGCCTCCGCCACCCTTTCCCTGGAAGACTTTAATTGGGCTGTCTATCCTGTTTGGGGTTATTACTGCTGGTTTTGTGTTTGTTTTTTAGTCACCCGTGTCTTCATTTAATGCGAAGTTAGTCCCCTTAACTTTTGGAACAGGAGTTCAACAATGTCGGAATCATCACTCAAGGAACAACTGAGCAACGCGGTAAAAAACGCGATGCGGAATAGGGATAAAACCCGGCTTGTCACTCTGCGTATGGCTCAGGCCGCGGTCAAACAGATCGAGATCGATGAGCGTCGTGATCTGAATGATGAGGACGTTCTCAAAGTGCTGGATAAAATGCTCAAGCAACGCCGCGATTCCGCCAGTCAATACGACGATGCTGGTCGCGAAGAGTTAGGTGACAAAGAGCGGGCAGAAATGGTGATTATTGAGGAATTCATGCCCGCAGCCCTTACTGAGGACGAACTGGATGGCCTGATTTGTGCGGCAATCAGCTCAACCGACGCCCAAGGGATGCAAGACATGGGGCGTGTGATGAATGAGCTGCGCCCCCAGGTACTTGGCCGGGTTGAAATGGGCCATCTGGGCAAGAAGGTGCGGGCCGCACTAAAAACAACTCAGTGACGCGGGTTGCTGTCACCAGGTGAGGAGTTGTCATCGGGCGAGCTGTCACCGGACGGTTTGTCATCCGGTGTGAGGTAGTAATCCTTCTCCTCAAATGTCTTCACATCTGGATCTTCAATGCTGTTTCTGCGGCGGCCCTGATAAAGCCAGAAAGCTACAGCAGCAACAATAATGATCAGTATGATCCATTTCATGTCAGTCACCTCCACCAGTGATGTACCTTATATTCAGGCACGCTGCAGGGCGATTCGTCAATGTTATGTTGATCGTGCACTGAGCTCCGGCAGCCTCTGCAACGTGCCTCAGCTTAGCTGGCAGGCGTCCAAAGACCTTGCAACTGGCCTAGCAATGAAGAGCCAACCCCTTGGTCTCCCAGAAAGCCCATTACAATCGGTACAAATTGCTGGATCATCGCGGCGTCCATACCCAGCGCTGAAAAGGCCGACTTCACACCGCTCATGGATGAAATGTTGGAGAGCATACTATCAGTCAGGCTGTTGCCTCCCCCCAACAGGCTGGATAGGCCCGAAGCATTGCTAGTAAGAGAGCTCATGGTGTCGGTGCCAAGCTTACTCTTCGCCAGCTGCAGCAATGCGCCGGTACCACCAACCGCCTGGGTTTCGGTGACGCCGAGTTGATCTTCGAGCTGACCTAGCAGCTGCTGGGCTTCACCGCTGACTTCCTTTGTTGAGGAGAGTGCTTGTGTTCCGCTGGAGATAGAGTCATTTAGACTGAAGGCACCGGCCGTAGGCGCTAGAAGGTAGATGCTTGAAACAAGAAGGAATTTTTTAAGAATGGCGTTCATTGTCACGTCCTGCGGAATGGATGGTCAATATTCTATTAATATATTGGGGGGCTTGAGCAGAATAAAAGTGTGGGAAACGAAGACAGGTTTATTTTAAGTAAGTCGTCTTGAATGTATCAGCGCCGACAAGCGCGTAATCGAATCCCCGGAAGAGGCTCTGATTGCTTGTGCAGCCTCTTAATTTGGAGACCACTATGAAAAAGATACAGATCGATATTGTTTCCGACATCGCTTGCCCATGGTGCGCTATTGGCTATGCTCGCTTGGAGCGGGCCATAGAGCAACTGTCGTCAGAGTATGAGTTCACCGTTGAATGGCATGCGTTTGAGCTGAATCCGGATCACAGCGGGGCGGGTGAGCCGATTCTGCCAGCGTTGGCTCGAAAGTATGGGCGAAGCGAAGAGGATATGCGATCAAACCAGAGCCAGATGATGACGATTGCGAAGGCGCTTGGCGTCAACTTCGAAAAAATACAGGAGCGATTAACCTGCAATACCTTCGATGCCCACCGGTTGGTTAAATGGGCTGGTGAGCAGGGCCGACAAACCGATATGAAACAAGTGCTGTTCGAAGCCTATTTCGGCAGGGCAGAAGATGTCTCCGACCATGGTGTGCTTGTTAGATGCGTTGAAGCCTTGGGATTGGATGCAGAAAAAGCCAGAGATGTGCTGAATTCAGACCAGTATGCTCGTACTGTGCGAGAAGACGAAGCCACTTATCAAAAGGCGGGTGTTACTGCGGTGCCGGCGTTTATTATCAACAACAAGTATCTTATCTCCGGTGCTCAAGAGCCCGACACTTTGGTGCAGGCTCTGCAAGAGGCTGGCGCAGAGTGAAGGGTGTTTTTATTAACGAAGGTAATGAGTAATGATTAATACCAAAATATATAAGTCCGTCTATAGTTTAGCTGAAAAGCTAATGGCGGCTGACAAAAAAGGTGATAAAGAGGCTTTTGATTCGCTCTATGCAGAGCTGAAGGCTGTTTGTATAGATAACGAAAATACCGACAAAGACCATCCAGAACAGTGGGAGACACTCGCGGACTTCACAGAAGATTTAGAAGAGGCTTTGGTAGGCTACGAAAAGGCCTTGGGAAAAGCCGTTGCGATTAATGCAAAAGATCATATGTCGTCGATCGCATTTTCCATGGCCACATTGCAAATTGAATTAGGTCAAACGGATGCAGCTATCAAAAATCTTCAAGAAGCAAAAGTTAACGCGAATAAAATTGACGATAAAGAATTTAAAACAGAAATAGATGAATTGCTGGAAACGTTATTGGCAGGCTAGTTTTTCCGTACACCGGAAAATAAGAGTTATCGGGGGCGGATCTATTTTTGATTATCACGCGGGCCGCCCCAAAAAGCGCTTCACCGTTAAGCCTTGAAACAGGATGGAAAATACCACCACCACGTAGGCCATCGGCAGAATAAGGTCCCGTTCCGGCCCTGCGGGCAGCACCAGCGCCAAGGCAACGGAGATGCCGCCTTTCAAACCGCCCCATGTTAATGCCAGAATGGAGCTTGAGGTATGTTCCTGGAATGGTTTTAACGCCATCACAGGAACCCCCACCGCTACCAGCCGCGCCAGAAGCACCAGCGGAATCGCTGCAAGACCGGCCAATAACACGGGCAATTCAAAGGTGACGATCAGGACTTCAAGGCCAATCAGCAAAAATAGAACCGCGTTCAGCACCTCATCGATCAATTCCCAGAACCTATCAAGGTTTCGTGCGGTTTTTTCCGACATCGCATACTGTCGGCCATGGTTGCCGATCATTAGTCCCGCGACTACCACTGCCAACGGGCCGGACATATGTAACCGGCTGGCGAGCGCGTAGCCGCCTGCCACCAGGGCAATGGTAACCAGAATTTCGACTTGGTAATTATCGAGCCCGCGCAGCAGTTGATACCCCACCCAGCCAAGTACAAAACCCAATACCAATCCCCCCACAGCTTCTTCTAGAAATAGCAAGCCAATGCCCTGAATCGTAGCCTCCCTATCCCCCTGTGCAATGCCCAAAATGGCGATAAACATGACCACCGCAACGCCATCATTGAACAGGGACTCTCCCGCGATTTTGGTGGACAGCGATTTTGGAGTGTCCACCGATTTAAGAATGGCCAGCACTGCCACTGGGTCAGTGGGCGCCACCACAGCGCCGAAGAGCAGGCAGTAGATAAACGGCAGTGGAATGGTGAGCCAGCCCAGCACTAGCCACATAGCACATCCCACTAAAAATGTGGTGACGACGACGCCGAGGGTTGCCAGCAGCGCCACCAACCATTTTTGGTCGGCCAGATCGTCGAGGTTTACGTGCAGGGCTCCGGCAAACAGCAAAAAGCTCAAAAAGCCGTTCAATAATGTTTCACTCAGATCTACCTGCCCAATCAGCTGTTCGGCCCAGCGGGTCAGATCCTGTCCGCCCAAGTGATTGATACCGACCAAGGCCAGCGAAAACACCAGCGAAAAAGCCATCACGGCGATACTTGTGGGTAGGCCGATAAATCGGGCATTGATATAGCTGAACAACGCAGAGAGGCTCAGTAGGACGGCGATGATTTCAAATAGTGTCATGTGCTTTTTCGCTTAGTCGGCGTGAACTGGGGCTTTCAGTCTGGGGAGGTATGCCAGGGCAGGCCTAGCCGTTCGCTCCGTTCCAATTCGGCGATAACCTGAGCCCCGAGCAACAGGATAATGGAAGCAATTTCCAAGCTGATCAGTATCACTATAATGGTGGCCAGGGAGCCGTAAATCACATTGACGAAGGATATATTGAGAAAGTAGTAGATCAACAGCAAACGGGTAGCTTCCCAGAGAGTGGCTGCAACCAGGCCACCCACCAAAGCTCGCCGGGGAGAAACGCGCACGATGGGTAAAACTTTGTATATGGCGCTAAACAGGATGAAGACACCAACGAAACTGATCAGATACAGAATTAGCCCCGGGGATTGGTACAGTGTGTTGACCAAGCTAAACAGCAGGGTGAGAGCCAGTAGTCCGGCACCTAGTATCAGGATGAAAGCGTAGGGCAGCACGGCAGATACCCAGAAGCTACGACGGGGGTTTTCTGGCCGGTGGAAGATAATCGCAATGGAATCTTCTAGCATACGGAAAGCGAATGAGCTGAAGAACAGCATCACTGGCAGGCCAACAATACCGATGATGTCTCTGGACTCCATAAACGCCCGGACGGCATCCAGCAGCAGGCTGGCATGGGCTGGCGCAAAATGCTGTGCCTGCACGGCCATAACTTCTAGTAACTGCTCTTCGTTCACCACGCGGGTAAGCAGTACCGCTAGCAAGGCAAGCATAGGCACTGCTGATAGCAGTACGTTATAACCAACCCCGCCCGCCAGCAACACCCCGTGATTGCGCAGAAAATTACGTAAAACCCGGTGGGCGAATTGCAGAAACCGCCACGCCGAGCCTACGGGTGATTGCTCGCTGTTGGTTGTGCCTGTCATGGGTTAATCATGCTTGTCATGGGTTAATCCTGACACAGATTGTGAAATTTTCCTTCATCTAAAGATAATTGGGACAGATCTATTTAGACGTTGTAACCCAAGCCCACTGTACATGCCCCGAGGCTTTACAAAGGAGATCCAGGTACTTGATTACACTAGACCACAATACAGCTCAGCGCATTGTAGACCGGGCCATGCAGGTTATTGGCCACTCGGTAAACGTGATGACCCCAGACGGCGTCATTATCGCATCTGGTGATCCGCTTCGAGTGGGTGAGTTGCATCATGGCGCGCGTCATGTGGCGCTGCGGGGAGAGTCCTTGGCGGTTGATGCCAGCAATGCGGAGCAGTTCACCGGGGTTCGCCATGGGGTAAACGTTCCCATCACGGTGGGCCAGCATATTGTCGCCGTTGTTGGTATTTCCGGAGAGCCTGCCAAGGTCTTGCAGTTCGCAGATCTGGTGAAGGTTACGGCCGAGCTTATGCTCGAGCAAACCGCTCTGTTGGAGTTGGGCCAACACCGTCGCCGGCAAACAGAAGATACGTTGTTAGCTTTGATCAATGGCCGTGCCGTGCCGCAGAGCTGGCTAGACAGGATCGGCTTTGATCTGGCTCAACCGCGCTTGGCGTTGATCATCGAGCCGGCGCAACTGCCGGGCCCCGATGACTTTGTTATTTTGTTAATGCGGCAGTTGGAGCTCAGCGACAAAAGCCTGTTGTTGGCGCAAGTGGCGCCGCAGAGACTTCTTGTGCTGGCGCCGATAAAACCAGCGAGTACCACAGCACTCCGCTCGATGACCGAACAGGCGTTGTCGCTCCTGCAATCCAGCCTGTCCGCAAATGTTCACATGGCCGTTGTGATAGCAGCCGGCCAGTATATTGAGGGCAGTCTACAAGGGTGCTATGAATCCGCCCTAGCAACGATGGCCAGTGGCAGGCGCGAGTCTCCACACAGCAGCGTTCATTGTTACTCGGATGATCCGGTAACTATTTTGTGGGAGAGCCTGCGCCCCAGTTGGCAACAACAGGAACTTTTGCGTCCCTTGCAAACGCTGCGGGCACACCCTCGTCATCTCTTGTATGTGCGCACCCTGCAAGCGTTTTTTGACGCCAATGGCGATGTAAAACAATGTGCGGCGGTTCTGCACTTACACCGAAATACCGTTCGTTATCGTTTGAAAGGCGTTGAACAACTCACCGGGCTGTCCCCATTTCGGCTCCCTGAGCTTCTTCATTTGTATCTGGCATTAAAATCTGACGATCTTTCGACAAAGCAATGAATTGTGCGGTTGCACTAATAATACTGATTTATGCGGTGTCTATTTGGCTTTATGTCTAAAGACGAGTGTCCGTTCAGCTTCTAAACTCTGGGTTTGAGCCAGGTTCCCTTGCCGGGACAATAATAATTAAGGCGATGCCGGAGATTTCCTATGTATATGGTTTTGATTTTAATCGCTCTTATTGCGTTCATTGTGTTCGCAACGAGTAAATTACGCCTCAATCCTTTTATCACGCTTTTGCTGGCATCGTTTATTGCCGCTTTTGCATTTGGCCTGCCCTTCGATTCTATTGAATCCACGATTCGTGGTGGCTTTGGCAAAATTCTTGGCTACATCGGCCTTGTTATTGTTTTGGGTACCATCATTGGTGTCATCCTTGAGCGAACCGGTGCCGCTATTGTGATGGCTGAAACCATCATTAAATTGTTGGGCAAGAAATTCCCCACCATGACCATGTCCATCGTTGGCTTCATTGTGTCTATTCCGGTGTTCTGTGATTCCGGTTTCGTCATTCTGAACAGCCTCAAACGTTCCATGGCGAGAACCTTGAGTATCTCCCCCGTGGCCATGACTGTAGCGCTGTCCACTGGCCTGTTTGCGACCCATACCTTGGTACCACCCACACCTGGCCCGATTGCGGCAGCGGGCAACCTGGGGCTGGAAGACAACCTGGGGTTGGTTATCGGTGTTGGCCTTGGTTTTGCCATCATCGCGGCGTTAGCGGGTTTGGTTTGGGCGCATTTTTCACGCAACCTGCCTAGTACGGAACTTGAACAGGCGGAAGAAGCGTTCCAGGAAGGCAAAGAGCAGTACGGCCACTTGCCTAGCCCATGGAAGGCTTTTGCCCCTATTTTTGTGCCTATAGTGCTGATTTGCTTGGGCTCAGTAGCCAGTTACCCCACCGCCCCATTGGGTGATGGTGCCTTGTATGAAGTGTTGAACTTTCTCGGGAAGCCGTTGAATGCCCTAATGATTGGCCTTGGGTTTGCGTTGTTTTTGATTCAAGGCGACGAAAAACTCAAAGAGTTTGGCCGCCACACGGAAAAAGGCCTGGTTGTGTCAGCGCCAATCATTCTGATTACCGGTGCCGGTGGGGCATTCGGCGCCGTGCTGGCCGCGACACCGCTGGGCGAATTCCTTGGTCAGAACCTGTCCACATTGGGCTTGGGCGTTGTTATGCCGTTCATCGTGGCTGCGGCACTTAAATCGGCCCAAGGCTCTTCAACCGTCGCGCTGGTTACCGCTTCGGCACTGGTCGCGCCACTGCTGCCACAGTTGGGGCTGGACTCAGATATGGGCCGGGTATTAACGGTGATGGCCGTTGGTGCCGGCGCTATGACCGTTTCCCACGCTAATGACAGTTACTTTTGGGTGGTATCCCAGTTCAGTAAAATGGACGTTGCAACGGCGTATCGCTCACACACAGGCGCGACACTGTTTATGGGGCTAGTAACAATTAGTGCGGTGTGGCTGGTATCCATGGTGGCGCTGTAAGCGTTGTCAGCGATACTTTAACGAACTTACCAGTAAGGACGCAGCATGCGCGTACTCATTGCCCCGGACTCGTTCAAAGAGTGCCTAACGGCGGAAGCTGTGGCCAGTGCCATTGCTGCCGGTTGGTTGCGAGGTGCGCCAGCCGACCAGGTGATTCAAATCCCCTTGGCCGATGGCGGCGAGGGCACCACAGCCACGCTTGTAGGGGCAATGAGCGGCACGCTTCACCAGGCAACTGTCGCCGGGCCTTCCGGAGCCCCGGTCAGCGCCAGTTACGGATTGATAGAAAATGGCAAAACCGCCATTGTTGAAGTGGCTGAGGCCAGTGGCCTGCACTGTGTGGGTGAGGCTGACCGCAATGCGATGACAGCATCCAGCTATGGCACCGGTGAGCTCATCATGGCCGCACTGAAGCATCAGCCAGAGACGCTTATTGTGTGCCTTGGTGGCAGCGCCACCACAGATGGTGGCGCGGGTTTACTGCAGGCCATGGGTGCGCAACTGCTGGATGGCAACGGCAACCCCATACCGCCGGGTGGCGAGGGATTGCAGTATATTCGCCATTTCGACCTTGCTGAAGCTAAGGCCAATTTGGCAGGTGTGCAGATTGTAGTGGCGTGCGATGTCACCAATCTGCTACTCGGCGATTTAGGTGCAGCAGCCGTATTCGGGCCGCAAAAAGGTGCCTCGCCAGACGATGTCAGAGTGCTCGACAACAACCTTGGTAGATTTGCCCAGTACGTAAAGAAAAGCGGTTACGACATGAGCAGCTTTGCAGGCAGTGGTGCAGCTGGCGGTATTGGCGGCGCTGTCGCCGGTATTCTGGGTGGTGCTCTAAAACCCGGCATTGAACTGGTGATGTCAGCCGTGAATATGGAAACGCACATGCAGGCCGCTGACCTGGTGATCACGGCCGAAGGCGCTATCGACGGACAAAGCGCATCGGGAAAAACTCCGACAGGTGTCGCTAAGCTGGCAAAACGCTATCAGGTACCGGTTGTTGGGCTTGCTGGCAGGTTGGGTGGGGGCGATATGACCGCTATTTATGAAGCTGGTATTACCGCCGTTTTCCCGATTGCTCCGGGGCCAATGAGCAAAGACGATGCCATCGCTAATGCCGCGCACTACCTTGAGAATACTGCCGAGCAGCTGGCCAGGCTTTCAGGTGTTTTGCCAACCAAGAGCCCGGCCGCAAGCCCATCAGGCGGGTAGGTCCGTTATTTTGTCCACAACTGCTGCATAAAGATCCCGTGTTGAAGCCAATGCGCCATCATGGACTTCCTGTGCAGACAGCACCTTTCCGTTTGCTGCTTCCAGAGAGCGGGTGGCCGTTGTACTGGCCACTACGGTTGGCGCATACCCCAGGTTGAACCCACCATGGGCCGTTGAGTTGATACACATGTGCGTCATGAAGCCTGCCAGGATGATGTTGTGAATGCCCTTTGCTTTGAGCTGATCATCCAGGTCGGTTTGTACAAACGAGTTGGGAAAGTTTTTGGTGATAATCGGCTCGCCGTCTTTCGGCGCAACGGCGTCTGCAATGGCGCCAATGGGAGCGTTAACGTCATAGGGTGAACCTGGGCCGGCATCATGGCGAATATGAAACACCGGAATGCCTTTTGCGCGTGCCAGTTCCAGAAGTTTTCGACCCTCTTCCAAAGCTTCGTCAGCACCTTCAAGCTTCATGACGCCTTCAAGGTAGGTGTTCTGATAGTCGATCATAATCAGAGCAGATTCGGAAAGGCTTGATGGCGCATGGCTCAATCCGTTCAGCATTCTGAGGGTGGTTAAGTCTGTTTGTAGTGGTCAAGTGATTTAGGCCACCGTCTTTTGAGTTTTCCAGTAGGCCT
>NZ_JBQDKB010000089.1:0-14429 GCF_052094685.1 Marinobacter sp. | reverse complement strand
ACAGCAAGACTGGCACAAGCACCTTGAGCGTGAACGCCAGAAGTTCACCGCACAGCTGCAGCGAGCGGGAGAAGAAACCCTGCTGGAGCTCACCCGCAAAGCGCTGCGGGATCTGGCGGATGAACCACTGGAAGAAGCCATTGTTCGCCACGTCAGCGCCCGATTGCGGCCAATTGCCGACGAACTTTCCGACGCTGCGGGCGACAGCAAAGAAGCCGTTACCACCACGCGCGACCCCTTGCCTGAGGGGGCACAGGCACTTCTGCAGGCGGATGTCACAACCCTTTTGCCAGGCATCAACCTGCGTTTTGAAACCGACCCACAACAGGCGCCAGGCCTGGTCTTAAGGGTTGGCGGCGCCCAGGTGGCCTGGACTGTGGACAGCTACACTGACGAATTCGACGCCCTACTAAGCGAACGCATGGCTGCCGGTGCTTCCGGGCGGATTCAGCCCGGCGGGGCATAATCCCGGTTGTGCATAAAAGGATAGATAAAACACTATGTCCAGAACCGATCACAGTGCTGCCGATAATCACCCGCAACCGCCTGCTGAGTTGCATTCTGCAAGGCAATTCGATTCCTGGCGAGACAGCCTGCTGGCAACGCCTGCACCTGCACCGATCATAACGGAAGTCGGCAGGGTAACCGAAGTGGGCGACGGTGTTGCGATCGTGACCGGTCTGGCCCGTGCACTGGCGGATGAATTGCTGGTGTTCGAATGCGGTGTGCGCGGCATAGTGCTGGATCTGGAGCCAGGCCGGCTCGGCGTGATTCTACTCGGGCCCTCAGAGCTCATTACCCTGGGCGAGGACGTGCGCCGCACCCACAAGGTGGTGAGCGTGCCTGTTGGCCCCGCGTTGCTCGGGCGCGTCATCGATGCTATGGGGCGCCCCAGAGACGACCTCGGGCCTATCGACGCAGTGGCAGAAACTCCCATCGAAGCGGAAGCGCCGGGCATTCTCAGCCGCTCGGCCATTTTCCGGCCCCTGGCAACCGGCATCAAAGCCATTGACGCCGCCGTGCCCGTGGGTCTCGGGCAACGTGAGCTGATCATCGGTGATCGCCAGACCGGAAAAACCTCCATCGCCATAGACACCATGCTCAATCAGGCACGCTCAGACGTTGTCTGTATCTATTGCGCCATTGGCCAGCGCGGTGATGCCGTATCCCGCGTTATCGCGGCCTTGAAAAAGGGCGACATGCTGGCCCGCAGCATCGTGATGTCGGCCGGTGACGAAGAAACACCGGGGCTGGCTTACATAGCGCCCTACTCCGCCATGGCCATGGCAGAGTACTTTTCCGATCAGGGCCGGGATGTGCTGGTGATTTTTGATGACCTTACCCACCACGCCCGCTCCTACCGCGAGCTATCATTGCTGTTGCGCCGGCCACCAGGGCGCGAAGCCTTCCCCGGCGATATTTTCTACGTGCATGCCCGCCTGCTGGAACGGGCCGGCCAGTTTACTCAGGAAGCCGGTGGTGGCTCGATTACCGCCTTGCCGGTTGTGGAAACCCAGGCGGAGAACCTGTCGGCATATATCCCCACCAACCTGATTTCCATAACCGACGGGCAGATTTATCTCTCGCCACGGCTGGTACGCCGAAACCAGTTCCCGGCCGTGGATCTGGGCCTGTCGGTTTCCCGCGTGGGCGGTAAAGCACAAAGCCGGACCTTACGGGAAGTGGCTGGCAACTTGCGGGTTACCCTGTCGCAGTTCGAAGAGCTGGAAGACTTCGCCCGCTTCGGTACCCGGCTCGACGATACCACCCGCGCCCGCCTCACCCGTGGTGCTGCCGTTCGCACCGCGCTGCGCCAGGCCGAGCGTGATCCCATGCCCGCCGCCGAACAACTGGCGGTTCTGGTTGCGGCAATGGAAGGTCTGTTCGATGCCTTGCCAGAAGAGCAATTGAGCGATGCCATGGCTCGCATCCGCACCGCTGCCCGGAAACACTTCCAGTTCATCGATGAGCGTATCAATGAAAACAAAGGGTTGAGCGAGGAAGACCGCAAACGAATCATTACAACGGCGCACAGCGCCCTGGCTAGGGACAAAGCAGACCAGACAGCACCCACCAGAGAGGTCAGCCATGGCCCAGACGCTTGAAGCGCTTACCCGGCACAGCGACACCCTGACCAGTATTCGCAGCATCGTTCACACCATGAAAACCCTGTCTGCGATTAACGCGACACCCTATGAGCATGCGGCCCGCTCGATTGAGGCCTATCACCAGACTATATTGCAGGGCTTTGCCGCCTTCGCTTATCGAACTAGTGGTATCAACCTGCGACAGGAAAATGCTGTGGAGCATCTGGTCATCGTGTTCGGCTCCGACCACGGCCTCTGCGGCAATTACAACGAGGTGCTTGCAGAAGTGGTGCAGCAACATTGCCAGAGCCAAACGATCGGCAAGCAACGCCTGCTCTGTATCGGCGCGCAAATGAACGATGCTCTGGATGATCAGGGCTTACTGCCAGAAGCTGTCTTGCTGCCTCCGGCCTCTGCCGAAGGTATAGGCCGCCTCGCCGGCGATATAGTTACCCGCATAGACCGTTTTAGCCGAGGCCAACCGTTGCATCATCTGGCCGTCACTCTGGCGTTTACCCAGCGCGGCGAACACGGCACGCGGGAACCGACGATACAGAGCCTTCTTCCGCTTGCACCCTCACTACTCGAGCGTAAAACACACTGGGATTCACGCTCACTTCCGGATTACACCATGGAAGCGGACGCGCTGTTATCGTCCCTGATTCGCAGCCACATCTTCGCCAGTGTTTTCCGCGCCTCGGCCGAAGCCATGGTGACCGAAAACTCCGCACGACTGGCCCTGATGCAGCAGGCGGAGCAGTCTGTGGATGAGCGCATTGAGATGGTAGAAGGGGAGCTGCGATCGGTGCGGCAAACGGAAATCACTAACGAGCTGATGGATGTGATTATTGGGTTTGAGGCGCTGAAGAAACCGAAGAAGCGGGTGATTTCTGACAACGCCATAACCACCCTCGGCAAAGCCCACATTGGGCCCGAAGACCCCCAAGTTGAGACCTTTTAGGTGAGGCCGGCTTTGCCGGGAAGCTAGCACCAATCACGCGCCTGAAGCTCAGGTCTTCGCCTCCTTCAACTGCTCCATCAAGCCAACCTGCTCTATCGGCTTCCCCCAGCCGTTTCCGTGCACCAACGCCTCCAACGGCAAGCGTTTCCGCCAGCCTTTCGCCTGCAATTCCGGCTGATCCAAAAACTCGCTAACATAGCCCAGACACAAATACGCCAAGGGGTAGACATGGTCAGGTAATTCAAGAATATCCGACAACCGATCCTGATCCAAAATACTGACCCACCCCACACCAATACCTTCGGCCCGCGCGGCCAGCCACAAATTCTGTACGGCCAGGCAGGTGCTGAACAGATCCATTTCAACAATGGAGTTACGCCCCAACACGTGGGTGCCGCCTCGGCTGCGGTCGCAGGTAATGCACAGATTCATCGGGCTTTCGGTAATGCCCTGCAATTTCAGGCTTCGGTAGGCTTGTTGGCGCTCACCGGTATAGTTGTCTGCGGCTTTGGCGTTTTCTTCGTTAAAACTGGCCAGTACCTGCTGGCGTACCTCAACGCTATCAATCAGGATAAAATCCCAGGGCTGCATAAAGCCGACCGACGGCGCGTGGTGTGCGGCTTTCAGCAGGCGTGCCAGCACCGGCCGGGGAATGGGGTCTGGCAGAAACTGCGAGCGCACGTCGCGGCGCTCGTAAATAGCGCGGTAGAGGCCGGCACGCTCGTCGTCACTGAAGGTGTGATCCGTGTCGCTCATGATTGTTTGATCTCCTCCAGATTGGCCCTGGGCCGGCTCAGCTTCAGCAGGTTATGCAGCCAATCAGTGTCCAGGCACCGCTCCACCTGATCCGCCAGCCGATCAAGCTGTTCAAGGCGATGCTGTTGGTAATCCACGGCAACGCCTGTGTGATCAAGCCCCGCCCATGTGAGCAGGGCTTCACAGGCCGCAGGCTCGTCAAAAACCCCATGCACATAGGAGCCAGCGACCTGACCATCCGCACTGACCGCGCCTTCAGGCTTGCCATTCAACTGCCCGAGAGGTTGCGCGAGGGCTTCACCTTGGCTCACACCGTTATGCATTTCATAGCCACTGAAAACCACACCATCGGTGCTGGCCGTATCCGTTTGAAAGGTGAGTGTGCCTCTGACGTTCCTCAGCTGTTTGCCGGCAACCATGGTGGTGATCATTTCCAACAAACCCAAGCCCGCTGTAGAACCGGCATTGCCTTCCAGTCCATTTGGATCACCCACCTGCTCACCCAGCATCTGGAAACCACCGCATATACCAAATACCTTGCCACCGTAACGCAGGTGTTTGTGAATAGCCTGCGCCCAGCCCTGAGCCTGCAACCAAGCCAGGTCGGTACGGGTGCTCTTGCTGCCGGGCAGAATAATCAGGTCGGCCGGCGGAATGGGCTGATCCGGGCCGATAAACTGCAGGTTTACACCAGGATGCAGGCGCAAAGGATCAAAATCATTGTGGTTACTGATCCGAGGCAAGACAGGCACAATCACGTTGAGAGCCCCGGCTTCGCTGGTGCCAGACGTACCAATGCTGTCTTCAGAATCCACAACCAGGCCGTGGAGGTAGGGCAGCACGCCGATGACCGGCTTGCCCGTGCGCTCAGCGAGCCAATCCAGACCCGGTTCCAGCAAACTGATATCGCCACGGAAGCGATTGATGATAAAGCCTTTTATGCGTTGCTGTTCGCTGTTAGAGATCAGTTCCAACGTGCCAACAAGCTGAGCAAACACCCCACCCCGGTCGATATCCCCAACCAGTAACACCGGGCAATCCGCTGCTTCCGCAAACCCCATATTGGCGATGTCGTTAGCGCGCAGGTTAACCTCCGCCGGGCTGCCGGCACCCTCGGCAATGATCACATCGTAACGCTGGCTGAGTGAACGCCAGGCGGCCATCACCGCCTGCATGGCCTCAGCTTTGTATGCGTGATAATCCAGCGCGTCCATATTGCCGTGCACTTGGCCGCGCAGAATAACCTGGGCGCCACAGTCGCTTTGGGGTTTCAGCAATACCGGGTTCATGTCGCTGTGGGGTTCAAGGCCACAGGCCAGCGCCTGCAGCGCTGTGGAGCGACCGATTTCACCACCATCCACAGTAACTGCGCTGTTCAAAGCCATATTCTGAGGTTTGAACGGCGCTACCGACACACCTTGCCGGGCCAGCCAGCGGCACAAGGCCGCAACAACGGTGGTTTTACCGGCGTCGGAAGTAGTGCCCTGAATCATCAGCGTGGTCATAGCTTAAAGCTCTACACCCTTCTGAGCCTTGATGCCCTGATCCTTGAAGGCGTGCTTCACAACGCCCATTTCAGTGACGGTATCGGCGATGTCGATCAGCTCCTGCGGAGCGTTACGGCCGGTGACCACCACATGCTGCATCTCAGGGCGGGCCTGCAAGTCATCCAGCACACGATCCAAATCAATGTAATCGTACTTCAGCGCAATGTTGAGTTCGTCCAGCAGAATCAGATCGTAGCTGTCGTCTTTCAACATGCCTGCCACTATGTCCCATGCCGCGTTAGCCGACTCAACATCCTGCTCTCGGTTCTGGGTTTCCCAAGTGTAACCTTGGCCCATTACGTGGTAATCCACATTGGGGAGATCCCGGAAGAAAGCCTCTTCGCCGGTACTGAAAGCACCCTTAATGAACTGCACAATGCCTACTTTCATGCCGTGGCCCAGCGAGCGTGCCACCATGCCAAAGCCGGAGCTGCTTTTACCTTTGCCCGGGCCGGTCAATACCAGCAGTACACCCTGCTCTTTTTGAGCATTGGCGATGCGTTCATGCATCATTTTCTGCTTGGCCGCCATTCTGCGGGCGTGGCGTTCGGGGTCTTTTGCGCGTTCACGCACGAGTATTCTCCTTGTCATTATGGAATGTCAGCGGCTGCCCCCTGAAAATAGCGGCAACAACTTCCGGCGCAGACGGGAAATAGGCGTAAAAATAACTGGCAACCAGTCCTTTACAACAAAATACCGCCTCACCACCAGTGCCCGTCTGTTTTTCGGTCTTTGCCGCCGGCTGCCAGGAGGTGTCCAGAGTAGAGCGGTGAAAAGTATGGCCCCGCAACTGCCCCTCAGTGGTATTCAGGCTCTGCATCCCTATGCCCTGGAGGCGCTTTACGATGGCCGCGCGGCCGGGAATCAATCCTAACTGGGCATGTACGGCACCGTCTTTATCCGTCAACTCATCAGTACAGGCCATCAGGCCCCCGCATTCCGCAAGGATCGGTTTGCCGTCGTTATAAAACCCACGAATTGCATCCCCCATAGCCGCATTGTTTGCCAGGGTACTGCCATGGAGATCAGGGTAACCACCTGGAAGCCACAAGGCGTCAGCGGGTGGCAACTCCGAGTCGACCAAAGGTGAGAAATAATGCAGCTCGGCCCCCATAGCCAGCAGCAGTTCGGTATTTGCGCGGTAAATAAAGCTGAAGGCAAGATCACGGGCAATGGCGATACGTACGCCAGCCAGCAACGTTTCTGGTCTCACCCGTTCAGCCGGTGCGATAGGCACCGCCTTCGGTAGCTCATCAAGCCCGGCGGCTTTAAGCACTTCGGCTGCCTGGTCAAGCTGCTGATCTAGGTTATCCAGCTCTGCTGGTTGCACCAGGCCCATGTGCCGGTCGGGAATATTCATGGCGTCGTTTCTGGGAATAGCACCCAACAGGCTAACGCCTTCGGGCAGCCCTTCCCGCAGCATTTCACCATGGCGTGGGCTGCCAATTTTGTTCGCAATAACCTCATATACAGAGAGTTCAGGATCATAGCTGGCAAGACCCAGAACCAGGGCACCGAAGGTTTGTGCCATGCCGCCAGCATCAATCACCGGCAAAGCCGGGATGTCCATTAGCTTGGCCAGATCTGCACTGGAGGGGTCGCCATCAAAGAGCCCCATGGAACCCTCAATCAAAATAAGATCGGCATCCTGAGCGGCTTCTGCCAACCGCCACCGACACTCGTCTTCGCCTGTCATCCACGGGTGCAATTGGTAAACGGGGTGCCCAGACGCCACTTCCAGCACCATTGGATCCAGATAATCCGGCCCATGCTTGAACACTCGCACTTTACGCCCGGCATTTCGATGCAGGCGGGCCAGCGCGGCCGTCACCATGGATTTACCCTGCCCGGAGGCGGGCGCAGTAATCATCACTGCCGGTACAGCTATACTCATCAGTTCACCCATTTCATAAATTGAGTTCGCAGGACACCGGCACAAACACGGGTGCGCCATCGATCTCTACGGTGGCCAGTTTCTGGTTATACAGCTTCTCTAACGCCGATGGCTCAAGCATGGAATCAGCAGAGCCCCAGCAGGCGTCACCATTGGTATATAGCAGCAAAACGTGGCTACACCAGCGCGCAGCCAGGTTCAGATCGTGCAGGCACATGAACACTGTTTTCCCCGCGCCTGCCTGGCCTCGAAGAATATTCATTACCCTGACCTGGTGATGCAAATCCAGGTGATTGGTGGGCTCATCCAACAACCAGACGTCCGGGTTTTGAGTCATCAGTGTTGCGATAGCAACGCGCTGGCGCTCGCCGCCAGACAATGTGTTCAGCAAGCGGTCAGACAAATGGTCAACATCCAAAGCGGCCAAAGCACGCTGTGCACGGTTCAGGTCTTCACCCTGCTCACTTTCCCAAGCTGATAACCAGGGGTGGCGTCCAATCAAGGCGGTTTCTATGACCGTTGCAGGAAAACTGTCCTGTCGCTCCTGAAAAACCAGGCCCAGATGCCGAGCTATATCACGGCGTTTCAACTCTGTTAAAGCCGACTCGTTGAGCATTACCTGACCGCTACGAGCAGGAAGTAAACCGGCGAGTGTATGAAGCAACGTGGTTTTGCCCGCACCGTTGGGGCCAAGCACGCCCCAAGTCTGGCCTGGTTCAATGTCCATGTTCAAAGCATAGCTATCAGGCCGTCCCGGTACGTTCATAATCAAGTCACGGGTATGCAACGTACTCATCAACGGCTCCGGTGCAACAGATACAGAAACGTGGGAACGCCCAGCAACGCGGTAATCACGCCAACCGGTAACTGCTCGGGCGCAATCACCGTACGTGCCAGTGTATCAGCCAGTACCAGCAAGGTGCCGCCAGCCAAGGCACAGGCTGGCAGGATAATGCGCTGATCGTTGCCCAACACCAGCCGAAGCATATGCGGCACAATCAAACCGACAAAGCCGATACTGCCCGCAGTAGTAACTGCAGTTGCTGTCAGCAGGCTGGCCAAAAGGTAAATTGTCCACTCCAGGGGGCGCACAGATACGCCGAGCGCGGCGGCCTGCATAGGCCCGCGCGCCAGAACATTAAGATTACGGGCAAGAGGCAGAATCACCACGATGGACAAAGCCAGCACGATCAGCGGCGGCCAAGGTGTGCGAGCATAAGAAACATCACCCATCAGCCAGTACAGCATGCCAGGAAGTTTGTAAGAAGGCGTGACAACCAGCATGAGAGTAATCACCGCCCCCCAACCTGAGGCCACAACCACGCCCGTCAACAGGAGACGCGAAGGCGTCCAGCTCCCAGTGCCGTGGGCGAGACCGAATACCAACACCGTTGCCAGCATGGCACCGGCAAAGGCCGAACCCGATATCAACAGCGCTCCCATACCCGTCAGCATGGCCAGCAGCGCTCCAACTGCGGCGCCACCGGACAGTCCTAGCACGTAGGGATCAGCCAGAGGATTGCGGAGCAACACCTGCATAAGCGCTCCCGCAACGGCCAGCAGACCGCCAGTAGCAAATGCTGCGAGCGTGCGTGGCAGTCGCAAATCCCACAAGAGGGTACGGTGCAAGGCACTGCCCTCGCCCTGAATGACCTGCCAGAGCTCAGGGGCAGAGATAGTCACGCTGCCCAAAGCTAATGCTAACAACACAGCGGCCAGCGCCACTGCGCTAAGACTAAGTAAAGAACGGGTCATCGACTAACAGCCCGCAAACTCTCATTCAAATACTCAATGTTCACGGGCAATATCCAGCTTTTCACAGATCAGCTTGCTAGCTTCAAGGAGCCTTGGTGTAGGCCTCGAAATAGGTGACGCGGGTACAAAGAACAGGTTATCCCGGGCAACCGCATTCATTTCAGGATAGCCTTTCCAGTGATCCAGTTCATCATCACTGGCACCCTCAACGCTTCCGGTCAGAATGGCATGGGGATCAGCCTGCAATACTACTTCTGCGCTGATTCGGGGCACCATGCGCGGCATATTGCCAAACACATTCACGCCTCCACACAACTGCAGCACTTTGCCGATCAAATGCTCGTTGTTGATGGTCATCAACGGTGTTTCCCACACCTGATAGAAAACCGGTATGGGCTCCGCATTACGATACTGCTCAGAGACCTTTGCCATACCCATGCGGAAGCGTTCAGCTTCGGCAAACCCTTCCTGTTCCGTGCCTGCCAGAACGGAGAGCCGTTCAATAGCACTGGACACCCCTTCGAAGGTACGAGGCTCGATGGCAAACATGGGGAAACCAAGCTCTTTCAGTAACTCTATTTGCGCGGGTGGGTTGCCCGTTAACCAAGTAATCACCAGATCCGGCTTCAATGCCAGTAGGGCTTCCAGATCTATTCTGGTGTGATTGCCTACCAGGGGCAACTTGCGTGCAGCGGGTGGGTAGTCGCTGTGGTTAACACCTGCAACTACCTTGTCACCGGCGCCAGCCGCAAACATAAGCTCGGTCGCCCCGGGCGACAAGGTGGCTATACGCTGGGCTGGACTAGACAGGCAAAGCTCGTGTCCTCCATCATCGATGGCGCAATGCTGAGTCTCACCGGCTGATGACGGAGATGCCGCGAAAAGCGCAAACATCATCCCCAAGGGAAAACTTAAAGACAGCCGGCAAGACGCCACATTGGTACTCCCGTTTTTATTACTGAAGATCGTAACGAACCGACAACATTGCCGTCCGGCCAGCTGCGACATATTTCCCGAGCTGCCAGTGCTCCGCAGTTGAGTACTCTTTATCGAGTGCGTTTACCAGAGTCAGGCGGGCGCTCCAATCAGGTGCAAAGTGCCAGCCTGCACGCAGATCCAAAGTTGCAAAGCCTGCAAGCAGATTCGTGTTAGCGCCATCATCGTAGCGGTCACCTTCTGCAATCACAGAACCACCAAACGTGAAGTTACTGACGGCCTTGTCCAGATCAAAACGGGCTGTCCGCTTGGTGCGGCGCGCTAGCTGTTTTTCTGTATCACGGTCTTCCGGGTCCATATACGTTAAGGCAATAGCTGCACGCCAGCCATTGTGCTCATACCCCCCTGCTAGCTCAGCTCCGCGAATTCGCGCTTTATCAACGTTGACGGGAGTGCTGGCACCACCAATGGTTCCGGTGCTAATCAGATCATCAATATTCATTTGGTAAACGGCGAGATCCCAAAACCATCTTTGATAATTACCGCTGGCACCCAGTTCAAAGGTTTCTGACTTCTCGGGCTTCAAATCGGGATTGCCGCGATAGCTGGTTGGTGATGTGGCCGGGTAATACAGGTTGTTAAAAGTAGGCGCCCGAAAAGCGGTACCGTAACTGGCACGAATGCGGTGAGAACGATCAAAGCTATAGCCCAGTGCCAAACCGCCGGTCTCTTTGGTTCCGTAAGCTTCGTTGTCATCACTGCGCAAACTGAGCTGTGCATCAACCGGACCAAAGTTCATACGCAACTGACTGAACATTGCTGTATTGGTTCTACTGGTTTCGTTGAAGTCCATAGAGCTGCCGACTTCGTCCTGCTGCAGTTCAGCGCCAACAACCAGTTCGTGGACACTGTAAGTGAAGGTGTTTTCCCATCGGGCTTGCCGCAGTCGCGTGTTGTAGTAACTTTCATTGCCGCCGGAGAAAGATTTTTCGTCATCCCGAGACTCTGCGAACTGGATACCTGTTTGCCAGTAGTCATTCAGTGGCGTCACCAGCCCAAGGCCGATGGTACGGATTGTGTAATCCGTATTGCCACCCTCGTATTCGGTGTTTCCCTCAGACTGCATCAGCATAACGCTGGCTTCGCCACCGTTATCAAAATCATGCACAACTCGACCAAGCCCAGAGGTGTTACGGAAGCCCCGATCCTCACCGTTTTCAACAATCGCTGTGCCGTCGGTGTCTTTGTGCAAGCCGCTAATGCTATACCGTGTATCGCCAGTTGAGCCTGAAATACCGGCACTTACCTTCTGAGTATTAAAATTACCTGCCCCCGCTTCAACCCAGCCTCGCTGTCCATACTTGGGATCTAGTGTAAAGGCTTGCACTACGCCGCCCATAGCATCTGCGCCATAAAGTGAACTGCGAGGGCCGCGCACAACCTCCACTCGTTGAACGAGTTCTGTTGGGATGAATTGCCAAGGGGCACCGCCACCCGTCGCCGAATGCAGCTTTATTCCGTCAAGTAAAAAAATCGTTCCAGCATTCTGAACGCCACGAGTGTACACGCTCGTTGTTTTACCAAAGGAGCCGTTACCCGTCACGTTAATGCCCGGCTGGCCACGCAACAGTTCCGAAAAATCAGCAGGTGCCTTGGAGCGAATATCTTCTTCTTCAATGACCGTAACGGATGCGAGACTCTCACCGACCGTTTTTGGGCCAAGAGTTGCTGTGACAACGATTGGGTCTAACTGCGAAGTCTGAGCATCTTGAGCTACAGCAATCGAGAGGGGACTAAATGCAAAAGGGACTACCAGAACTCTGGTAACTGACCGGGAGACTTTCATAAATCGCACTCAAAGACACACCACGCGCACCCGCATGGCTGATTGTTTAGGTGCTGCATATGGAGGTAATCGGCCGCAGGCCAGATTGGAGCGGTAAAAAGGTGGGGAAATTCCGTAAGACAGGCCGGTGTTTACCCACCGCAACTGCCCTCCGCAGCGTTCGGTGTGTTTACAGGCCGGTCTCCGGACTTGTGAGCGTCATACTGACCAGCGTAAGCCTTCCCATGCTTGTGCACAGTGGCATCTCTCTTCGCCGATCACTCACTTACCGTTGCGGGGGCAGTGCCGGACTTTAACCGGCTTCCCGTTTCACTGTTGTAGCGACGATGATTGCGCGACAACAGCACCTACAAACGCGGGGCAAGGCTAACAATGCGTTAATATTTGGTCAATGACTAATCACAAGTCTTTTTCAACCAGAGCCATTTCAAGCTTTCGCCATTGAGTCTCATCTTCTGCCAACCCAAACCGCAACATTCCCGACTGCTCAAAGACTCTAATCAATACCGCCTGTTCAGCCAACTGATCCGCGAGCACCTGTGGACTGTCAGCACGAACTGTCTGAAAAAGCACACTGCCCCCAACCAACGAAAGCCCGGCTGCCTGCAACACCTCCCGTAACCTGGCTGTACTTTGTTGCAGGCGCGCGCGGGCATGAAACTGCCAACCTGAATCGCTCAGCGCCTGTGCCATCACAAAACGAGCCGGCCCACCAAGCGACCAAGGGCCGAGCACACTCTTTAACGCATCAGCAACTGCAGAGTCCGTCAACACCGCCCCCGCACGCACCCCCGCCAAGCCAAAAAACTTCCCAAGCGAGCGCAGAACGATCAACCCCGGCCGCCCGGCATGGGAACACAAACTGAACACCGGCGTAGCGTCCATAAATGCCTCATCAACCACCAACCAGCCACCGCGTTTTTGCAGGCGTTTGTGCCAACGCAACAGTGTAGAGGGCGGGATTATTTCTCCGGTGGGGTTATTGGGGTTAATCCACACCAGCACATCCAGCTGATCCAGCCAGCGGTCATCGCAGCCAGAAGCGCCGCAACGGGTATGCTCTGGCCCTATGGGGATAATTGTGTGGCCAGCGTTTCGCCAGCTATGCCCATGTTCACGATAACCAGGCACGGGTATGCCCACACGGCAAGATTTACGCAATCTTGGCAAAGCCATAATAGCCGCCTGGCTGCCGGGCACAGGAACGCAGGCGGCCGAAAAAGGCGCACCTGACCACTGGCGAATAACCTCTTCCAGCCCGTCGTCCGCTTCCGGCAGTCTTTGCCAGAGTTCTGCCGGTATCTCGGGCACCGGCCAGCCGATTGGGTTAATGCCGGTGGATAGATCAAGCCATTCTGAGCGGGGAATACCCCAGCGCTCTGCGGCTTTATTCAACCGTCCGCCGTGTTCCAACATCATGATGCACTCACCACCAAGAAGATAAGCACTGTGGCTACCAAAACAACCCCCAACCAAAGCCAAACTCCGCGCCGCACCAGCGTGATTGCGGCTTCCACACTGGCGGAATCTGCATATCGAACCCCGCCCAGAATGGGCCGCTGTTTAACGCCGGTGGGATAAGGCGAGGGGCCGCCAAGCCGCACGTTTAATGCACCGGCACCCGCCGCCATAACCGGCCCGGCATTGGGGCTGTCCCATTGCGGCGCTTGATTTCGCCAGCACCACCAAGCCAGTTTGCGATCGCCCAGCAGCATATAAGTGAGCGCCGTTAGCCGGGCAGGCACCCATCCCATCAGGTCATCGAGCCGCGCCGCAGCTCGGCCAAAATACAGAAATCGGGGGTTGCGATAACCCCACATGGCATCCAGAGTATTCACCATTCGGTGCATAACCACGCCCGGAATGCCCGCAACCAAGAACCAGAACAAGCTGGCAAACACTGCATCAGCGCCATTCTCTAACATAGACTCAGTCGCAGCGGCGGCTACGCCCTGTTCATCAAGCGCACTCGCCTGGCGGCTGACAATACGACTAACCTGTTCACGGGCCCCGTCAAGGTCGCCCTTGTATAGCGGCTCAGCTACAGCTCGCCCGTGTTCTGTCAGGCCACGGAGCGAAATTGCCAACCAAAGCACTACTGCCTGGGCCAACATCAGTACCAGTCCATCAAGTATCACAGAAACCCAAACAGCCAATATCAACACAGGCACCGTTACCACAAGCACCGCCAAAATCCCTGTAAACAGGCTTCGCTGAGAGGTTTTCGGTGAAATGTTGAGCCTCTTTTCCACAGCGGCAACCAATCGTCCGAACCCAACAATTGGGTGCATGCGGCGTGGCTCGCCCATTAAGTGATCAAAGGCGAGAGCAAGCACACAAACAATGAAGGGAATGAATAACAACACAGGTGTTCCCGGGCCGGTCAAAAGGTGAAGCCGTCAAGCCTACCTGATTACGCCCAGTCGGAGTATGATCCCGCCTCATACTGTATTGAACTCAAGCTTCACCCCCGTAACCAGAACCCGCTTTACCGACTATTGATATCTAAAGGTATGTGAAATGTCGTTCCCTAGCAGTTGGACTACCCCTCCCCAACAACCCGAAGCACGTTTTTTTGAGCAGGCGAAACAGCGCCAAAGTGTGCTGACCAAGCCCGCAGGGTCTTTGGGCCGTTTGGAAACTGTTG
>NZ_JBQDKB010000088.1:0-15093 GCF_052094685.1 Marinobacter sp. | reverse complement strand
TGCGTTTCAACGAAGAACAGCCCCAAATGGGGCTGTTTTAAAACGGCGGCTCACGCCACACTTTTAGATTCTCCTACTGGCACTGCCCTTTTTCAAAAACCCCGTCAGGCGATTCCTTGACCCAAACGTAACCGCCAGGTATCGCGCCAAGGTAATCATCGCCTCCGGTGCTGTAGTAGCCACCCGCATAATAGGCCCGCCCAGCCATACTGTGGCTCAAATTGCTGGCATTCCAGTCCTGACATATAAAGGGATCATTTCCACCATTGCCACCACCATTTCCATTGCAAGCTACCGGCTCGCTGGTAAACCATCGGCCAGGGTCACCCTCATACAGAGGCACGTTACTCCAGCTATCGAACGTGCCACCTATATCGACATCGTCACCGTTCGCGTAAACACGAAGATTATAGCTGCCACCTGCGTAGGCCCGTCCCGAAGATACATGGGCGCTGGGTGATGCGGTCACCTGCTCGCAGGTTTCGGTCGGCACATTCGGATCCGTCACTTCAACCTGACGCTCTACCGTCGTCACATTAGTGTCGCTGTCCGTTGCGGTGTACAAGCAGGAGTAGCTACCTACCGTGGACACATCTACTGAACTGCAGTCGGCCATTACCGTAACGGACCCGTCTTCCGTATCGTCTGCTGTAGCGCCCGGATCGGTAAATGAGGTGTTCAACGCCACCGCCATGGGGCTATCACCAATTAAAGTGATAACCGGAAATCCTTCAGGAGCGGTGCCGTCACGGCTGTGCCCACTAAAAAAACTCCAAATAACATCCGGATAGCTTGGTCCTACCCGCACAGCCCATTTGCCGTTGCTAGCCTGCTCGCCTCCAACCCAATAATGCCCGTGATCGGTATCTTGGGAATTTGGCGTAGCCAATGGCCCGTCTAGGTAAACGGTTTCAACCAGTGACCGGGCACCACTGGTGCCGTCCTGAGTGTAACGGGTGCGAATACAGCCATAGTTGTTCTGATAGTAGGGAGAGCAGGCAACGGACTCGGCCTTCGCTTCCGTCGGCGTATCAAAAGCCGGATCACCAAACGCTTTAAGGTGGGCATCACGGATGTGATCTGCAGAGGTTTTTATAACCGTGCAGTCGTTTTTATTCTGCAGCACCATCAGCGGGATGGGATAAGCACCATCCAGCTCGGCTTCCATATCGGAAACCACCTGAGAGACACTGTGGAATGTCGCACTCCCCGGACACTGGCCAGTCAAGGAAACCGAAGATGCATCCTCTCCATAAGGAATACCTGACGCCGGCGCAGCGGCCGCCCAGTATTCATTGTGCGCCACGGCCGCCACGACAGCCATTGCGCCACCGGAGGACAACCCTGTGATGTAGCGGCGTTGCGGATCAACAGCGTAATTACTCTCTACCGCGAGCGCGATTTGGTGGAGGTCTTCTACTTCTCCAGCGCCTTGGTGGCGATGGTGTTCAAACCAAAAGCCCCAGCAATTCTGGTTACGAAACCCGTCATAACTGGTGATATAGGGCGCAACAAGAATAAAGCCATACTGGTCGGCCGCAGCCTTCATGCCCCAGTCATTCAAAACATCGTTGTTGGTCTGCTTGCAGCTGTGCAACGCCATCACCATGGGCGCAGGCGACTGAAGATTATCCGGAACGTATACCTTGTAGTCCCTGGCGCGGGACTGATTATAGCTTTGTTGCGGTAACGTATAAGAATCGGTTTGGCCTGCGCTGACAGGCGACGAGGGCAGCAGTAATGTGATGGTTATCACCAATGCTGGCATTGCAACACGACGAATCCAGCTGAACGCGGCGTTCGACATAGTGTGCTCCTTCTTGGATTTATTGTTTGGCACCCAAATAACAAGGAAAAACCATGCCACATAGATAACACTTTAATTTAAAAGCATTATCTTTTTTAGGTAAGATGAAGAGTGGCCGGGCAGCCGGACAGAGTGTCCGAGAACCGCGACAGCCGCTTTTGACAACCCGTTACCACGATGTTGCTGGCTGTGGCATCCGGTGCCAAGCTCTCAGAACAAAATGGCAAACTGCCGTAACAAGGAGAATTTCATGGGAAGCTCGAAGCTCGTCGGTATTGTTTTACTCGTAGTAGGCATCGCCCTACTCTACTTCGGTTTTCAATCAACACAGTCCGTTGGTGACCAGATAAGCGAGACTCTCACCGGGCGTTTCACGGATAACACCATGTGGTATCTGATCGGTGGTGCAGCGGCAATTGCAGCTGGCGGATTTCTTTCTTTTTTCAAAAAATAATCACTACATAGGACATTTATGACTTTTCACCTCGAACTCGCCCCACTGATTAGCCTTGGCGCCGGTATTGGCATTCTGGTATTTCCCCGCCTTCTCAATTACATCGTTGCGGGCTACCTGATTGCTCTTGGTGTTCTGGGACTGCTAGGTCACTCGCTCTGAGAGTTCCCATTTGGAGATAAGGCGCGAGCCTACACTTGCTGTAGGAAATATCTCACACGCCATCGAGCTAATCTCCGATATCCCACAGTTTCACCCTCTCTATAATAAGCAGCGTCAGGGATGACAAGCCAGCAAGGATGCCGGCATCAAGGATGAAATGCTCAGGATGAGCTGCAGCCTGAAGGATCAGGCGGGGGTCAGCCACGGAATCGGGGATCACATGGAATGTGGCCCCTGCCCGTGCACTGCTGTACACAACCGCCCTGTCTTCTTTAATTGTTGCCTCTCCACAGCCTGCCAAAACCTAAAACCTGCTCCTGCTGTCTTATGCTCTGACTCACAACCATAACGACACACGTCGGTCTCAGGAGTCATTTACATGAAGCACACACCATTTTTCGCCACACTTGTACTGCTGTTCAGTCTGGCAACCGGATTTGCCTATGCAGAGCAGCCAACCATTAATATCAACAACGCAGACGCGATCACCCTAGCAAATCTCGACGGCATTGGCGCGAGCAAAGCCGAAGCCATCATCGCCTATCGCGAAGCAAACGGCCCCTTTAAAGCCGCACAGGATCTTTCAAACGTGAAAGGTATTGGCGCGCGCACTGTTGAAAAGAACGCCGAGCGCCTAACTGTAAAATAACTGGTAAGGGATAATAATCCACCACTTGGCAGAGCGGTGCCGTCTAATGGCCGCTCTTGCGCGTTCACATCTCCATCCCTGCCCCTACACCACAAAAGTCGTCTGGCAACCTCATTCCCGCCGCCCTATGATTACTGGATAAGAACTCCAACCAGCTCGAGTGGCACGCTATGGCTGATCCCATTAAGGTTTACCCGCCAAAACCCTCACACGTTTATTTTTACGCGACCTGCCTGATAGATATGTTCTACCCAGATGCCGGTATGGCTGGCGTACAGCTACTTGAGCGCGAGGGCATTAAGGTCATCTTCCCCGAAGATCAGACCTGTTGTGGCCAGCCGGCTTATACATCCGGCTACCACGATGAAGCCAGGGCCGTTGCCAAAGCCCAGCTGGACTTGTTTCCGGAAGACTGGCCAATTGTTGTGCCCTCTGGTTCCTGTGGCGGAATGATGCGCAAACACTACCCCAGCCTCTTCAAGCATACTAATCAGGAAACAAAAGCCGCCGAAATCGCCGACCGAACCTGGGAGCTGACGGATTTTCTTCTGAATGTCTGCCACATAAAGCTGGAGGATCTGGGCGAGCCCACCACGGTCGCCATGCATACCTCCTGTTCTGCTCGCCGTGAAATGGGCGTGGCGGAGGTTGGCCCTCGACTAATCGGACAGCTAAGCAACGTAAACCTGGTTGAACAAGTGCGAGCAGAGGAGTGCTGCGGCTTTGGTGGCACCTTCGCTGTGCGCCACCCTGAGATTTCGGGGGCTATGGTCAGCGAGAAAGTGGATACCCTTACCGATACCGGCGCCGGTAACTTTGTGACCACAGACTGCGGCTGCCTAATGAACATTGCCGGGTACGCCGAGAAAAACCAAAAACCCCTCGCCGGCCAACATATCCTGAGTTTTCTCTGGCAGCGTACAACTGCAGGCAAGGGAGGCGGATCATGAGCCAGTCTGCAAACAAAGACCCGCACCACATCGACGTAAAAGAATTTCACCCCCGGGCTCGGGCAGCCATTGCAGACCCCAAGATACGCCAGAACTTCCGAAAAGCCATGGACGGGTTGATTACCAAGCGCAAGGACGCCTTTGAAAGCTGGGATCTGGAAGCGTTAAGAGACCTGGGCGCTAACATCCGCTTGCGAGCGCTGGCCAACCTACCTGATCTGCTTGAACAGCTTGAGAAAAAACTCACTGAAAACGGCATCAAAGTTCACTGGGCAATAGATGGCGATGAAGCCTGCCAAATTGTCCGGAATATCTGTGTCGCCCGGAATGCCAAAACGGTTATCAAAGGCAAATCCATGGTGTCTGAGGAAATGGAACTGAACCATTACCTCGAAGAGCATCGCATTGAAGCCCTGGAATCGGACTTGGGCGAGTACATCGTTCAGCTTGCTGATGAAACACCCTCCCACATCATCATGCCCGCAATTCACAAGAATACCGGTGAAATTTCCGAGTTGATGCATGAGAAAACCGGCACTGATCTTTCCAACAATGTGGAATACCTGACCGCCAGTGCCCGTCAGCAATTGCGCGAAAAGTTCATGAATGCAGATGTGGGTGTAACCGGCGTGAACTTTGCGGTTGCCGAAACTGGCACCCTTTGTCTGGTAGAGAATGAAGGCAACGGCCGCATGACCACCACGGTGCCGCCCTGCCATATTGCGGTTACTGGTATAGAAAAAGTGGTAGGCAACTTGGAAGATGTCGCACCGTTGCTAGCGTTACTGACCCGGTCAGCCACCGGGCAGCACATTACTACCTACTTCAATATGATCTCCGGCCCACGCAAACCGGAAGAACTCGACGGCCCGGAAGAAGTCCATCTGGTGCTGGTGGATAACGGCCGCTCATCTATTTACCAGGATGACGAGCTACTGGACACCCTGCGTTGCATTCGCTGTGGCGCCTGCATGAACCATTGCCCGGTTTATACCCGAGTGGGAGGCCACACATACGGCACCACCTACCCCGGTCCTATTGGCAAAATTCTAATGCCCCACCTGATCGGGCTGGATGAAGGCCGCCACTTACCCACCGCCTCAAGCCTCTGCGGCGCCTGTGGTGAGGTGTGCCCTGTCAAAATTCCGATACCGGATCTGCTGGTACGCCTGCGCCAGGAATCTGTAGATGGCGACAAGCTTAACCCCGCCAAAGTACAGGGACACGGCGCGAAACGTAGCACTCTGGAAGCGCTTATCTGGAAAGGCTGGAGTTGGATGCATGCGCGCCCCGGCGCTTACCGGTTTGGCACCGTAATAGCCGCTCGCTTGCGTAAGTTACAACCAACAAAACTGGGTGGCTGGACGCAATACCGGGCGGCGCCAAAACTGGCCGCCAAAACACTCCACGAACGCATGAAGGAGCGTGGCCAATGAATTCTCGGGACACCATTTTACAACGCCTGCGCAACCGTGGTGGCGGTAAACTGACAGCTCCTGAATGCGATTTCTCGGTTCTGAAACGGCCTCATTCTTCGGTTGCCGAGCAAGTTGATCAGTTTCAGAAAACCATCGACTCGGTGCACGGGGAGGTACATAGGTGCACGCCAGAATCTTGGATCGCGCAACTTGCTGAAATCCTCTCATCCCGTGGCGCCCGCAACCTGCTGATTCCGGCTAAACACCAGATTGGCCATGCCTTGCGCGATTCCAAACGAGACGATTTACCCGAACTGCTTATCTACGACGAGCCCATCAACAGTTGGCAACCCCATCTGTTTAACGAGGTGGATGCCAGTATCACCTCCACCCGAGGCGGTATTGCCGACACCGGATCACTAATTCTTTGGCCAACCGTGGATGAGCCCCGCTTGATGAGCCTGGTGCCGCCGATTCATATTGCCGTACTGGAAGCATCAGAGCTATACACAACGTTCCACGAAGCCATGGGCGCTCAAAACTGGGCGGCTGGCATGCCCACAAACGCTCTGCTAATCTCGGGGCCATCCAAAACCGCCGATATTGAACAGACCCTGGCTTACGGTGTTCACGGTCCCAAAGAATTGATCATACTGGTTATAGAATGATTCGAGGCGCCCTGCTAATCGCCCTGGCAGCCCTGCTTTGGGCCACCACGGGAATCGTTGCGAAATTCCTGTTTACCGGGACCGACCTGCAAGCCATCACGTTGGCTTTTCTGAGGCTAGCTGTTGCCCTGCCGTTTTTCTGGCTGCTGATGCGCAAAGAGCAAAGACAAAACGCCAACGCAGGTGCAAAAACACACGACAGCCTCCTGCAACAACTGAATTTAAAATCCCTCGCGCCCCTTGCCGCACTTGGCCTCTTTCAAGCCATTTACCAAGGCAGCTATCTGATGGCAGTGGATATGACCGGCGCGGGTATCGCCACGCTGATTGCCCTATGCTTGCCTCCTGTGCTGGTGGCGATACTTGCAGCTCCGTTACTGGGGGAAAAGCCAAGCCTGCTCACCATTATGGCGCTTATTACCGCCGTTATCGGCACCGCCATGCTGGTCCTGAGCGACATGGACACCAGCGGCTCCCTGCGCCTTGCTGGCATCCTTATGGCCCTCCTAGCGGCATTGGTATATACCGGCTTCACGATGACCAGCCGTTACAGCTCCACTGGCACACCCATTTTCACCACCGCGTTCATCTGCTTTTTTACAGCTGCACTGATGCTGCTACCGGTCGTGGTGCTCAGTGATGGTTTTGAGGGGGTTGAAGAGCTTGAGCTAAAGCATTGGTTGATGGTGGCCTTTATCGGCATCGTGCCCACCTGCATTGGCTACGTGTGCTTCTTTACCGGCATAAAAACCACCCCGGCAACACTTTCCAGCATTATCGTCACACTGGAGCCGTTATTTGTCGCGTTGCTTGCCTGGATATTTCTGGAGGAAGTTCTTGGGCCGATTGGCATTGCAGGCGCGCTGATACTCACCGCTGCGGTGATCGTGGCCTCGCGTTATGGCGGAAAACCCGGTGCCGCCCCGAAGGACGACCCAGAAACATCAGTCTGATCAGCTGTTCTTACGCTGCTTTTCCAGCATGTTCGGCTGTAGTATCTCTATCCAGTAGCCGTCTGGATCTTTGATAAAGGCTAGGCCTTTCATCTTGCCGTCATCCGGCTTTTTGACGAACTCCACACCCAAGCTTTCAAAACGCTCACTGGCCGTATAAACGTCGGGTACGGCAACACCGATATGGCCAAAGCCTTGGGGCTCGTCGTTGCCGTTGTGATAGGCAAAATCGTTGTCGTTCTCAGTGCCCCAGTTATGGGTCAGCTCTAGCATGGCTTCGCGCCCGAACGTAAAAGTGGTTCGGTAAGCGTCGTCCGCAGGCACTTGGCCGGCTTGCCGATCGTCAAGGTAGGCTAGAAAATACAACGTAAACTTCATTTCCGGGAAGTCCAGTTTACGTACCAACCGCATTCCCATCACCCGAGTGTAGAAATCCATGGAACGCTCAGGGTCTTTTATGCGCAGCATGGTCTGGTTAAATACATAGCCTTCCGTTTCTGGAACCGGCTCTTCATGCAAGCCGGGAGCTTGCTCGAAATGCTTGGGCATGGGATTTCCCTTTTTAGCGTTTGAAAGTTCAAGGTTTATACCTGCGTGCGTTTCTGCGCAATTTCAAGGGCCCTGGCATTCTATAAAGCGGCTCATAGGCAGTCTGCTGGGTGTGATAAACTCCCGCCTTATACACTCTCCTGCTGGAACGGGGTCTGCTCTTGGCCCACCGGCTTTCAAGACCTGCTCAGAGAACCTTTATGGACTTTAAGGTGCCTAACACCTTGGCGGAGCAAATCGCCAATTACCTGGCAGAACGGATCATGACCGGGCAGATCCAGCCCGGCGAGCGCATCCAGGAAGCCACGCTGGCCACCAAACTCAAGGTTAGCCGAGCCTCCGTAAAAGAGGCTCTTTATACCCTTGAACGCTGGCACCTGGTGGAAATCACTCCCCGAAAAGGCGCCGCTGCTTCAAAGCTGGACGCCGATCATGCCTCGGAGTTGTACGACGTTTATATGCACCTACTGATAATGCTCGCCGCACGACTATGTGAGCGCTGGCAAGAGAGCGACCGTGAGAGCATGCTGACTGTGGTGAGCCGTGCTATAGAGCAACTGAAGAAGCCCACAGCAGACATTGCCGCTGTAGTGGAAGCCAGTTTTGAGGTGATGGAAGCCTGCTGCAAATTGGTGGGCAATGCGTATCTCACGGAAGCACTTTCAAATTTCAAGCCGGCGGTTAGCCGCGCTTACTACTTGAGTGCTGATCGCTATCGCCGCGGCCTGGCCCAGACAAGTCAGTTTTTTACACGCCTTCCACAAGCTGTGCTAGCGCGAGATGCGGAAAAGGCTCAGGCGCTGATCCGAGACTTTGCGGAGCACCAGAAGGCGATGATTCAACGTGCTTTGCCCTCTGCCTCTAACTGTGATTGAACTCACAGACATATCAATACTTCCCGCCTATCGTAACAACATGTAACAAAGCCTTATTCCTGCTGCATGGGTTACGCTGTCCCCTGCGGCTGAGGAGCTTGATTAAAGCTCTCTACCAACAAAAACAAAAAGACCATGAAACCGGGGCCATCATGATTCAGCCGCACACCTGTCGCCGCCCGACAAGATCCACAGCGCTTTCACTCTGGGCACTTGCACTCTCTTTGCCTACCACGGCCATGGCGGAATTTCAGCCATTGGATGACGGTGCTCTCTCAGGGGTAACAGGCCAAGCTGGTGTGACGATTGAGCTGGAAACCAAAATCAATATTGATCGGCTAACCTGGACAGATGAAGGCTCACTGAATGTGAACAACATGCGGCTTTCCGGGCATGGCGATACCGCCTTGGACAACCTGAAGCTCACCGTGGATATTGCCGGTACAGGTGAAGTGCTTGAGCACGGTTTTTCAGAAATTGCCCGCCGTGCGAACGCGGGGCTTATGAGCACAAACAATGCCGACGTAGCCGATGCTCTGGCAACGTATTCCATGGCTGGCGAGTTTGGCAAACAGTTCAACAGCGGCGACTTGGTTATCCACCTTGGCGCAACCGATTATGGCGACCCAAACAGCCTGACAGACTACCTGCGGGCCGTAGATTTTGAGTTAGAGGTTGGAAGCATTACCGCCAGCGGCTCCGAAGGGACAGCCACGCTGTTTTCAGATGTGTTGTTGCAGGGCTATGTAGGGCCGACAGATTTGGTTATCCGCAACGCAAGTGGGGCAAGCCGAACCCTGAGTAATGGCAACATAGTGTCTGGCGCTGAACTGCAGCTAGACACCCACTTTGAGATAACAAACGGCAGCCTTAATTGGGATGCCGCAGATGTCATTTTGCTATTCAACTTTGCCGCCGTGGGCATTGAAGGCCTGCAGATTCACAACCGGCGGGGCAACGACACCCTTGGCCACTTCGGTATGGCGAGCGCCACCGCCAAGCTCTCTAAGGGCACTGGGGCGGTCTCCGGCAAAGAAGGCCTCTCGGTTCACGACGTAGAGTTCCGGGCCGACATCGATATGCCCGTATTTAAAATTGGCCAAGCCAGTATTGGCAGCGTTCAATTCACAGACTTTGCCATTACAGATACCAACATGTTGGTTTATGGCCACTAGTGTCCTGTAAACTGCCCGTCTCTTCATGACGGGCAGCCCATGACTGACAACACCGACACCAGCTACCAAAAAAGCACCTCAGCACGACGCCTTGTACTGTTCAGTTTGCTCTTTATCGCACTCACAGCGGCAGGGCTGTATGCCGTATACGATCAGTTTGCTGGGCGCAGTATCAGTTTTGATCTTCGGTTGATTGCACCAAAAACCCTTGTGGCAGTCGCCGCTCTGCTATTGGTGTATTTCATTTCCGATGGTTTGCGCTTGCACTTCACTCTGCGGGCGCTTGGGCATCGACTGTCCTTTCTGGTCATCTTTCGCCTGGTTTTTATCAACCTGTTTTTCTCTAACGTTACACCCATGGCTACCGGCGGCGGATTCGCCCAAATCTGGTATCTGCACCGCCATGGGGTGCCCGTGGGCAGAGCTACAGCCGCCACTACAATCAGAACGGTACTAGCGGTGCTCTTCATCTTCTCCCTCTCGCCGGTTTTTCTGCTGACACTGGATGCGTTTGATGGCCAGTCCATAACCGGCGACATTGGCTTTGCACTGGCTATCTTCATTCTGCTGTATTTGAGCTTTTTCATTATTCTGTTGTTTCGCACACGCTGGCTCATCGGGCCACTCAGCGGCCTACTCAGAACTCTAAACCGCTGGCACCTGATCAGCGATGCCCGCCATCAACACTGGCAATTCAAAGCGCGAAGGGAGATGCTGCGCTTCTCTCACAGTTTCAGCGACTACCTGCGGGGCAGGACACTGTTTGTGGCGCTATCGGTTCTTTTCACAGCTGTGTTCCTGCTCAGTCTGTTCAGCTTTCCCGCCCTGCTGATCTATAGCTTGGGTTACGATGTGGATTACCTGGTATCACTGGGACTGTTGGTTGTAACCACGTTTATTATGTATTTCTCACCCACACCCGGTGCTTCTGGCATTTCCGAAGGTGTTTTCGGCAGCTTCTTCAGCGATCTCCTTTCAGGGAATCATCTGATTCTCGTTATTGTGAGCTGGCGCTTGATAACCATTTATTTGGGCATGATTATTGGGTTGCTTGTATTGCAAAGAGAGTTAGTTAAAAGTCGCAGGACATTCGAATGATCTTCCGAAACCCATTAAAACTACTGTTCTATCTCTGCCTGCTGATCGTGATAATGCTGGTAGGCTACAAGGCCTATTTGAATTTTTTCATGAAAGACTTCGCGGGCGTGCATACCGAGCAGGTAGAGCAGATTCATCGCGACGTATCAGCTGATAAGCCGTTCAGTTTTGCCGTGGTCGGCAACATCAATAATTCGGTCGGCATTTTTGAGGAACGTATTATCCCGGAGCTGAACGCTTCGGGCATGGATTTTATGGTTTCCGCCGGCAACGCGGTCAGCGGTGGCGGTGAAGACAAATACCGCGCCCTGTATGGAACCCTCAATCACCTGAACATCCCGTACCTGCTCACCTTCGGCCCCCATGAATACGATGATTTTGGCAGCTTCCGCTTTTACGACCATTTCGGGCCGCACTTCTACAGTATTCAGGCCGGCAGCAGCCTGCTGATCTTTCTAGACAGTACCGGGAAAACACCCTGGAAATGGCAGATGCGCTGGCTTAATGATCTGCTCAGTCAGGACACTTCGAAAGCAAAAATCCTGTTTATCGGGCACCCACCGCTTAAGCCAAAGGAGGACGCTCTATTCGACCAGCCTGAAGATTACTTGGCACCACCTGAATTTCGAAACGCTTTGCTGGATACTGCAAAGAAACACAACATTGATATGGTCTTCTCCGCCAACCTTTCTCTGTACTCCGAGAAGCAGCTGGGCAACACGCTGTTCATCACCACCGGCGGCGGTGGTGGGTTAATTATGAATGACGACACTAGCTTCTATCACTACGTGCAGGTGAGCGTCAGCCCACAGGGCGAGGTTAGCCACACACTCCAACAACTCGAAGTCGGCCAGCACCCCATTCTTAAACGGCTTGAAAGCCTCTGGTTCTTCGTTTATTCACTTTTCTATACTGGCTACCTTAATTTCCTTCTGATTGTGGCGGTGTTTGCAGCCATCACCATCAGACTCTACGCCATCATTTTTGTCGGCAAGGATTACTACCCAGACTACAACCTTGATCCGACCCCATGGCGGGAGAAGCCACTAAGAATTGCTATGTTCACCAACAACTACCTGCCATTTATAGGCGGAGTCCCCATCTCCATTGCCAGGCTGAGACAAGGCCTGGAACAGCTTGGCGACAAACTGCTGGTAGTGGCGCCACGTTACAAGGATCAGCCAGAGGTTGAAGACCATGTGCTCCGGGTTCCTTCCCTGCTCGCCATGGGCGAGAAGCATGAGTTCCGGCTGGCCAACATTTTCCTTGGCCGCATTCGCAAACGAGTACGGGCTTTTCATCCAGATATCATCCACCTGCACCATCCGTTCTGGTTAGGTTCGCTCGGTCTGTTCGTCGCACGCCGGCTCAAAGTGCCAGCCATCTACACTTACCACACCAGGCTGGAGCACTATGCCCATTTTGTACCGTTACCAGGCCTAATTTTCCGCAATCTCATTTCCCACACGCTGATCAAACGCTTCGCCAACAAGTGCGATGGCGTGATCGTACCGACCGACTCCACCGAGGAATACCTCCGGATGATCGGCGTAAAAACGCCCACGTTCGTGCAGCCTACAGGGATTGAGTACAAGCGTTTTCAAACGGTGACAGACAACGAAATCTCAAAGCTTCGTCAAACCCTGAAGCTGACCGATGAGAAGATTTTCATAAGCGTGTCGCGGCTGTCGAACGAGAAAAATATCGACTTCATGATCGAAGCAATCAGTCAACTGCGGCAAGAAACAAACAAGCCCTTTCACTTCCTGATGATTGGCGAAGGTCACCAGAAAGACCGCCTTCAAAACAAGATCCAAGAGCTTGGCCTAGAAACCCATTTCACGCTAGTTGGCGCGGTACCGCCTGAGGATATGGCTGTGTGGTATCGCCTGGGCGACGCCTTTCTGTTCGCCTCTAAATCCGAAACCCAGGGCATGGTCATTCTGGAAGCAATGGCGGCAGGCCTACCTGTAGTCGCCGTGCGCTCCAGCGGCATTGATGACGTTGTCCGCCACGGCTATAACGGTTTCAAAACCCCCGAAAGACAGGATCAATGGTGCATACAAGTAAAGCGACTGCTGGAGGACGACGAACTCAGACAAATGCTTTCCGGGCAGGCATTGGCATTTGCCAAAGATTTTTCAGTTGAACAGTTTGCCAGTGATGTTCGCGAGATCTACGCTACTATTCTGGCAATCGGCGATAAAAAGCTAAAAAAACGGAGATAAACGTGAGCGGCATTCCTGTAGGAATCAGCACTTGTCTGCTGGGCAAAGAAGTTCGTCATGACGGCGGCCATAAACACTCCCGTTATTGCACCCAGGTGTTGTCACAGCACTTTGATTTTCGCCCTATCTGCCCCGAACTGGAAGCGGGATTAGGTGTGCCCCGCCCAGCTATTCATTTGCGGGAATACCCAGACGGCATGCGCCTGATAGAGGCAAAAGGGCCTGCTGATCACACGGCTGCCATGCAAGAATTCGTTAACCGCATCCTGTCAGACTTGGCCGACCTGCGCGGTTACATTCTGATGGCCAAATCCCCCAGTTGCGGCATGGCACGTATCAAGATTCACAACCCCGAGGGCCAGGTGATTCGGCGTGATGGACAAGGAATGTTTGCCGAGGCATTGATGCGTGCTTACCCGCTGATGCCAGTGGAAGAAGAAGGCCGGCTGAACGATGACGCGCTCAGGGAGAACTTCATCGAACGAGTCTTTGCCTATGATGACTGGATGCAGAATGTGGCTGGTGAACACCTTTGCGCCAAAGCACTCATCGAATTTCACACCCGGCACAAATTTCAGTTGTTAGCGCACTCAGAAAAAATCTACCGCCAGCTTGGGCCCTTGCTGGCCGACCTGAAATCAGATGCGCTAGAAACCATTGCAAACCGCTACGTTCAGGCGTTTATGGAGGCCATGACAAAGAAAGTAAGTCGTGGCTCACATATAAACGTGATGCAGCACCTGATGGGTTACCTTCGAGATGCAATGGCGGACGAGGATCGCAAGGTTCTGATCGAGCAAATTGAAGCTTATGGCCGCGGCGAGGTGCCGCTTATTGTCCCCATGACACTGCTAAGAATGGCTCAGCGCAGGGAACCGGCTGATTACCTGCGCCTACAACAGTACCTGACCCCCTATCCAGACGAACTGGGGCTCAGGAACAAAGTGTAAGGCTTTGTTTTTAGAAGCCGTACAGCAGTGAGATAGAGGTCTCGGTATCCGTAGAGTCAGAGCCTGCAGGCGCATCAGATACATGCTCCACACGGTATGCCAGCTTCATGGAAAGGTTGCCGACAACGTTGGCCTTAAGGGCCGTCTCTGACTGGCTGATCACGTTGTTCTCATCTAATCCAATTTCCGTGCTCAGTTTCTGGCGAAACAGTGCGTTTTCAGAAAGCGCGTAGTCAAACTGGGCCGCCAGGCGGGCGATCGCCTCCTTCTCCTCCTCTTCACCGTCGTCGTTCACATCTTCCAATTTGTTGTAGCGATAACCGGCACCCACCGAGAGATCAAGGAATGAACGCTTGCCCTGGTTCCAAACGCGGTTACCGTAACCGGTTGTGGCTGTGGATTCGAAATCGTACCCGGAAAAGCGATCTTTCTCGTAAGCGCCGCGCAAGAACCAGTACTGGTCTTCATCAAACTTGTAGTTGGTCTCAAGGGAGCCCTTATACTTCTCGGCTGTTGTTTCGTCTTCAGATTTCGAGGAATTGGAGCTGAACTCCGCAATGTTGCGCCAGTTTACTACTTCATGCACCAGCCCCAAACGCCCGTTTATGTTGGTCTCTTCGGTATTACCAGAAGTCATAAGTACACCGAGTTCTGCCTCACCTTCCCAGTCTTTTGCATCCTGGCCGTAAGCCAGTGGCGCGGCTGAAATGGCAATAATGGCAACGGTTTTCTTAAAACCCATGAAAGCTCCTTGATCGCTGATTCAAGCGTATTAATACATGTTAACGAGCGTTAGCGTTGCGGCGCTCACCTTTCAGGCTTTTTTCAGCCTGCCGCTCACGTTCTGACTTCTTGTGCGCTTTGCGTTCAGCAATAATGCGGGCGGCATCACCACCCACATGGGGCTCTCCACGGGCCTGGGCCAAACGCATCTGGTGCTCCCGTTCCGCAAAGCGCGCTTTCTGTTCTTCACTTAGGGAGTCAACGCACCTGTGGCAGCTCACACCCTGTTGATAATCAGTGTGCTGCTTGTCAGCCTCGGTAATCGGTCGACGACAAGCGTGGCACTGATCATAGCCACCGCGCTCAAGACGATGATTGACCGTAACCCGGTCGTCAAATACAAAACATTCACCTTTCCAGAGACTTTGCTCTTC
>NZ_JBQDKB010000087.1:0-15121 GCF_052094685.1 Marinobacter sp. | reverse complement strand
CCCCGATTATCTCATGTCGATACTGCTTGGTTAAGTCCGACAGGCTGCTAGGGAAGGAAAAATAAAGGCTTCCTGAGTCACCAGGGCGATGAACGACACCAAGGCAATGCTGACCCCGCCATTCACAAGATTGAAGCCGGCGATGACGGTTTTTCGACTATGCCTGTTTGCTAGGCGTTCCAGATGAAATGCCCGCAAAACGCCGGAAACCAGCTGCCAACGCAATCTATCGTTCTTGATGCTCATAGCGTATCCGTACACAAAAAGCGGGTTAGCCTACGTTGAGGCAAGGGGTTTTGCAATTATTCCGCAGGATTGGCGTACATGGTTCTTGAGCCAGCTGCAACAGTTGCCTTAAGGCGGAAGGGTTGGGTATAAGTACGGCCGTATATCTATAATTCTCTGAAAGAACGGATGCTTTTCATGACGGAATCTAAAAAAGCCATGAAGTCGACGGTACTTCTCCCGGTTTTTGTTCCCGCGGTCGCCGTTACTGTATTGCTGGTTACGGGTGCGATTAGCAGCCCTGAACTCGCCGGTGGGCTATTCAACAGTACCCTTGAATGGATAACGCAAACGTTTGGCTGGTTTTACATGCTGGCGGTGGCGATTTTCCTGGTGTTTATGGTCGCCGTAGGCGCCTCCAGCTGGGGCAATATCAAGCTCGGCCCCGATCATGCCGAGCCGCAATACAATTTCCTTGAGTGGTTTGCCATGCTGTTTTCAGCGGGCTATGGCATAGCGCTGCTGTTCTTTGGTGTTGCAGAACCCATACTGCACTTTGCCTCGCCCCCTGCTGGTGCTGCCGAAACGGTTGATGCGGCTAAACAGGCCATGCAAATAGCCTTCTTCCACTGGGGCTTCCATATATGGGGCATCTACGGCCTGGTAGGCTTGGTTCTGGCCTATTTCTCGTTCCGCCACGGGTTGCCATTGTCGATACGCTCCGCCCTATACCCGCTAATCGGCGACAAAATCTATGGGCCAATTGGTCATGCGGTGGATGTATTCGCCATATTGGGCACTTTGTTTGGCATTGCCACCACCCTGGGGTTATCCGTTGTTCAGATTAACGCGGGCATAAACTACCTTTGGCCGCAAATACCCGTTGATATCACCGTGCAGATTATTGCGATTGCACTGATCACGGCTGCGGCCACCGTGTCTGTTGTGGCGGGTATGGATAAGGGTGTTAAGCGGCTGTCTATTATGAACATGGTGTTGGCTATTGGCTTAATGACCTTTGTGTTCATGGTGGGCCCTACGATTCACATACTTGAGAGCTTTTTGCAAAACACCGGTAGCTACATGAACGGCATTATAGAGCGCACGTTCAACCTGCAGGCCTACACGCGCAGCGATTGGATCGGCAACTGGACGCTGTTTATCTTCGGCTGGACCATTGCCTGGGCTCCGTTTGTAGGTATGTTTATTGCCAAAATCAGCCGTGGGCGCACCATTCGCCAGTTTGTGTTTGGGGTGATGCTGGTGCCCTCAGTGTTTACCTTTTTATGGTTCTCGGTATTTGGCGACACAGCGCTGAATCTCATTATGAATGAGGGGCTGACCACGCTGATTGGCGATGTGCAAAATGATCAGGCTGTCGCCCTGTTCAAGTTGCTTGATGCACTGCCAGGTTCGTTTTTTATCTCTGTGCTGACGGTACTGCTGATCATCACCTTTTTTGTAACCTCTTCGGACTCCGGCTCTCTGGTTATTGATGCGCTGGCCTCGGGCGGTGTGATTAATACGCCGGTTTGGCAGCGGGTGTTCTGGGCCGTACTTGAAGGTGTGTTGGCTTCTGCATTGTTGTTTGGCGGGGGCCTGAAAGCCTTGCAGGCGATGACCGTTACCAGCGCCTTGCCGTTCGCCATCATTATGTTGGTTGCCATGGTTGGGCTGTGGCGAGCACTGAAAATTGAAGGCCACCGTGAAAGCAGTTTGCAAGGCTATGCCATGAGCAGCCCGCAGCTGAACACCGCCCAGTGGAAGCAGCGGTTGGCGGCGATTGTCGATTTCCCTAATCGTGCGAAGGTGAGCCGTTTTATCGAAAATACGGTTGTGCGCGGCATGCGACAGGTTGAAACGGAACTGCAAAGCCGGGGCTGGGATGCGTCGGTGGAGTTTGATGGTGAAATCTGCCGTGCTCACTTGCAGGTGAACTGGGATGATCATGCGGAGTTCTCTTACGATATCCGCCTGACCGAGCACGATGCGCCCGAGTTTCACAACACTGAAGCCCAACGAGACCCTGAAACAGCAGAGTCTTACTATCGTGCGGAAGTGTATATGCGCCGTGGCGGCCGGGCATACGATATCTTTGGCTATGAAGAGAATGATGTCATCAAGGACATTCTGGATCAGTTTGAGAAGTACCTGCACTTCCTCGATATATCGCCTGGCAAGCTGCCGTGGGACATGGCGGAGCATGATGAAATGCTGAGTAGTGCGCCGGAGGAGGCCGAGCCGGAAAAAGGCTGATTCCGTGGCGTTTGCGCTTCATTTATTCGGGGCGATCTGAAAACACCAAGTCTAGCCATCTAGGGTGGTTAGACTTGGTCGTTTGAGGGCAGCATCTCGGCTCCGGGCAACGGGCGCGACAAACAGTATGATACGTTCACCGCTCTTTTCATCGGGCATGCCAGAGCGGCTGCCGTCAGGCACTCAAACAGTAATCAACAATAGAGTTGGCTGGGCGAGGACGTACCTGAATAAGGCAGGGCTTCTTACCATTCCGCAACGGGGCATGGTTCAAATTACTGGGCGTGGGTTGGATGTGCTGCAGAACGGACCAGAGCGCATCAGTGTCGCTTGGCTAAAGCAGTTTCCCGAGTTTAAAGATTTCCACACTCAAAAGCCGAACACCGGCGCAAACGTCACAACGCTGCCCGACATCAGCGAAGTAAGCGACGAAACACCCGATGAGCAGCTGGCCGCCGCGCACTTGTCTCTCATGGACAGCCTTGCCGATGAAGTTCTGGAAACAGTGAAAAGTGCCTCCCCATCGTTTTTTGAAAAGCTGGTCGTTGACCTGATGATATCCATGGGTTACGGAGGCTCAAGGAAAGAGGCAGGGCAGGCCACGCAGACCACTAATGACGATGGCATCGACGGCATCATAAAGGAAGATAAACTTGGTCTTGATACGATTTACCTACAGGCGAAGCGTTGGGCCAACACGGTGCACCGTCCCGAAATAGACAAATTTATTGGTGCTTTGACCCGGCAACGAGCCTGCAAAGGTGTATTTCTCACCACATCTGACTTTTCATTAGGAGCTAGAGAAGCGGCTGCAGGGCTGGATATGAAGGTTGTATTGCTTGATGGCCGTGAGCTTGCTCAGTTGATGATCGAGAACAATCTTGGGGTAAACGTCAAAGAAGTGTTTGAGGTGAAGCAAGTTGATACGGACTATTTTATTGAGGATTGACTCTCTAAGCCTGCCGCTACTATTCAGGTGGGTGTTAGATCGAGAGTAAGCTATATGTCCACACTGAATGTTTGCCCCAGTCTTGATAAGCTGTAGCCAAATATGACACTTTGATTGCAACCTAACCATACAATCTGATCAGTGACAGGGGCATCATGGAACGGCGGCCTTATCTCGCGTTAGATATCTCCCAATTAAGTAAGCTTGTTAACGCAAATGCCCTGAACAAAGCCCTTCTTGAAGCCGTTCTCCTAGAGTTGAGCTTTCGAAAAACGAGCGCAGCCAAGCAGCTCAAACGCAGGATTGAGCAACTCAAAGGTTCGTCCGACCCCGGTTCCAGCAACTCTGTGAATGTATCGTCCTCACACACTGAGATGCCCGGAAATCATGAGTTCAGAGCTAAAAAATCACAAAAAGTAATGGAGTCGAGCGAACCCATGTCGAAAGAACAGGATCACCCAACAGTGGAAAGCTTCCTTAGCTCGGCAGATCCCTTCGTGCTTGAGTCGTTAGAGCTCATGCGTAAAAAACTCCTGGATCTTACCGCCCGAAACAGGTTGCTGAATTTTCCTATCCAACAGAAAGGCGCAGCGCTGCGGGTTATTGATGAAATCCCCAACCAGCTATGCAACGAGCTCCTCGCTGACCATGATCTCAAGTTCAAGCCTGTGCCGCCGCCTACTCGGGAGCAACTGATCAAGTATGGCTACCTTGAGGTCGATGAGGACAATGGTGAAGAACGCCAGTTAAAGCCCAGCCCTGACGCGAGAGATTGGGCCAAAGTGCTCGGGTTTGATGTTGGTTATGAGTTGCCCCGCGAAGAGGGTGCCCCGGGTGATGATAAGCATCAGGATGATGCGATTCAGGTTTTGCTTTATCCGCCGGAAATGGAATCCAGGCTGCGAGCGATCAGGAGCAAAGCACAGACTGCGATAGAGGAAATGGGTGCCAGTATTCTCTACTTATCGCTTGGGTTTTTGGAGTGGGCAGAGAACGATGATGCCTCAAAAACCAGGCTTGCACCGCTGTTCACGGTTCCGGTGCATCTAAGTCGTGGGAAGCTGGATCAAAGTAGCGGAACCTATCAGTACACTGTGAGCTATACCGGTGAAGATATCCTTCCGAACCTGTCTCTTAAAGAAAAACTCGCTCTGGATTTTGGGCTTGCTCTGCCAGAAGTAGGAGAGAGCGAGTCTCCGGAAGACTACCTGGACCATGTTGCAACGCTAATAAAGGCTACCAAGCCTAACTGGTCTGTTCGGCGCTATGGTGCGCTTGCCCCTCTGAATTTCGGCAAAATGTTGATGTATCTGGATTTGGATCCGGAACGTTGGCCGTTAGATGATCGAAACCTGATCCAGCATCCGATTGTGCAACGTTTTTTCAAAAGCACGGAGAATAGCTCAGGTGAGGGCCGAAGTAGTATTGGGGAGCATTACATTGATGATGTCGAACAGGTCCACGACCTGTATCCGTTAATTGATGACGCTGACAGCTCTCAACACAGCGCACTGATTGACGCAATAAATGGCGAGAATCTGGTTATAGAAGGCCCTCCAGGAACAGGTAAGTCTCAAACGATAACCAACTTGATTGCCGCGGCCATGCTGGGTGGAAAGAAAGTTCTATTCGTCGCGGAGAAAATGGCGGCTCTAGATGTGGTGAAAGCCCGCCTTGATAAGGCTGGACTAGGCGATTTCTGTCTTGAACTTCATAGTCATAAATCGCAAAAACGAAAGGTGCTTGATGATATCAGTGCCCGCGTCGTTAAACAGAAACACTTAATCTCCACGCAGAACATTGACGCAGAAATCACTCGCTACGAAGAGTACAAGGAGCGTCTCAACAACTACGCGAAGGAGATTAACGAGCCCTGGGCCAATACGAATCGCACCATCCATGAAATCTTCAGTGGCGCTGCGCGTTATCGCCAACAGTTAGAGATAAACCCGACAGATGTTCATATTGCCGGCCTCTCCGGAGGAGAGCTCACCGAGGTGAATCGGCTGAGGCTGGTTGATCAGGTTAGTGAATTTCAGAAGATCTATCGCGCGATGATAGAGCAGGTCGGGCAGGTTGCGAGTCTTCATGATCACCCCTGGTCTGGAGTTGAGAGCACAGCGATTCAGCTTTTCGACTCAGGACAGATAGTATCCGTCCTAAAGGAATGGCAGCAGTCGTTAGCGCTTTTGATAGAGCAAAATCAGAAAGTCGCAAAAGCCCTGGCCTTCGATGATTCAAGTTTGTTGGGTTTGGAAAGCTGCGAATCATTGGCTTTGGATCTTGGCGATTTGCCCGAGCTCTCTCGCAAAGAGCTGTTCCAGGCACTGGACCAACTCGACCTGATAACCCAGTCCAGAGTTGAGACGCTGCTGCACCTTCACCGCGAGATTCAGGAAGGCTACGAGGAGCTTTCAAAAGACACCTTCCCGGAAAAATTATCGACACTCGCTGACGGTGTGGCTTTGCCTGCCTTCCCGGATATACACCGGCTGACGGGTGCTGGGCGTAACGAGAGCTTCTCAGAAATTGTTCGCGGGATCGTAAAGCTTGAGAAAATTGAGACTGCGCTGGCGCCTTTTCAGCGCCAATTACAGGAATTAGGATCTGCGCTGCCCTCGCCTTTGAACGAGCATTTGAACCCGACTGTGGAGGGGTTTGGTGCAGCAATCAAGATAATTGAGCTGATCGGTCAACTTGAGAGCACGCTGATCAGCAGGCGCTCTGAGCATTTCGACGAAGATGACTTCGATGTGACTATAAAAGATCTCGAAGTGAAACTGCACCATTTGCGACTTTTACGAGAAACGATCACCGACTGTTTTGATCTTGAGAAGTTACCTGAATCACGGGAGCTAAGGGCCATACAAGCCCAAATGCTGCGTCGGGGGGGAGACAAATGGTTCTCTGGAAGCTGGTGGAAAGCTCGCAAACAACTGAAAGCTTTAGCAAGCAAGCCATATCTGAAAGTAACAGAGCTCAGCGCAGTTATAGAAGAGGCCAGTGAGTATGCAGCTGGCTTGGAAGCCTTCGATTCAGCACTCTATCAGCGTCAAATAGGTCCTGAGTTCCAAGGTTTGGAAACCGACGTCGAGGGCCTGAAGAGCCTCAGGGAATGGTACAGGAGTGTCCGCAGTGCATACGGAATCGGTTTTGGTAAGACCGTTCCTATTGGTGATGGCATCCTCTCCCTTGATGCGAAACTGTTCAAAGGCATTCAGCAACTTGAACAAAAGGGTTTCACCGGAGGATTACGAAAAATACTCGCCGCATTGGATGACGTTCGGGCGGTAATTCCAAACATCGATCAAGAGCTCGATCGAAACAACAGTCTCACTGGTGAGCAGGGGTCACTGCTCACAGAACACAAACGCCTGAAAGCTGAGGTTCGAATAATTCAGCAATGGTTTAAAGACAGCAGCCTCACCGTTGAAGAAGTAGGAAGTCGTGTTGATCAGCTAAGAACGCTGCAAAACGATCAGGCACGGTTTATAGAGAGCAACCTCCTTCATGATCTTTTTGCGCCGCAAGTTGAATTGTCGATCGGGCCAAGCGTCGACAATAAAGAAGCCGTTGAGGCCATTCGGGAAACACTGGATTTCGCCAGCTATGTTCAGCGTAAGCTTCGGTTCGAGCCGCTGAGGCAGGTTATTCTCTCGGTTAAAACCCATGAAGAGTATGAGCGCCTTAAAACTGAAGCAATAGGCTATCTTGCGGCGTGGCGTGGCCAAGAGGAAAGCTATGAGCAGTTCAAGAGCAGGACGGAGCTTAACCCCGCTCAATGGTTAGCTAACCCTGAGTGGAATATCGAGGAACTCCTACAAAGGAACCTCTCTGCGATACAAAAGCCAGAATGGTTGAATGACTGGGTCAACTTCGTTCGCATTAGAAACGAAATGCAGGTGCAGGGCCTGGAGCCACTCTGGCGCATGGTGACCAGCGGTAAACTCGATATTGAAAGTGCAGGCGAGGCCTTGGATTTGGCAGTGTTTGACCAGCTTTCCAGAGAAATTCTCTCTGCGCGGCCACACCTTTCTCGCGTTTCTGGCAAGGGCCAGGAGGCGATCCAAGGTACCTTCCGGGAGTACGACCAAAAACTGAAGAAATTGCAGCGTCAGCGAATTGCCAGTGCATTGGCAGAGCGGCATGTTCCCGGAGGAAATGCCGGAGGTCGGAAGTCTGAATACACTGAAATGGCATTGATCGAGAACGAGCTAGGGAAAAAGACGAGGCACATCCCCATTCGCCAGCTCGTTAACCGCGCAAGCAACGCTCTGCTGGCGTTGAAGCCGTGTTTCATGATGGGGCCCATGTCTGCAGCCCACTACCTCAAGCCTGGTCACCTGCAGTTTGATTTGGTGGTGATGGATGAGGCCTCCCAGGTGAAGCCAGAGGATGCGCTCGGCGTTATTGCTCGTGGTGCACAGCTTGTGGTTGTGGGGGATCCAAAGCAGCTCCCACCTACCAGCTTCTTCGACCGCCAGGATATGAACGACGATGACGAGGAGAGTGCCGCGCTAGCACAGACAGATAGTATTCTTGATGCGGCCATGCCTCTTTTTAAAATGCGACGCCTACGCTGGCACTATCGCTCACAGCACGAGAGCCTGATTGCCTTCTCGAACCGAAATTTCTACAACAATGACCTTGTCATTTTTCCATCCCCACGCGCCAAGTCTCTGGAATACGGCGTTAAGTTCAGTTATGTCAAAGGTGGGCGTTTTGTTAACCAATATAACGTCGACGAAGCGAGTGTTGTAGCAAAAGCCGTTGTGAAACATGCGCTCAATCACCCCAATGAGTCGCTTGGCATTGTTGCGATGAGTTCAAAGCAGCGCGAGCAAATAGAGCGTGCAGTGGAGGAGGCGTGCAAGGCCAACGATGCCGTGTCTGATGCTATCGATAGCCTTCGCAACATGGAAGACGGCCTGTTCATCAAGAACCTTGAGAACGTTCAGGGCGATGAGCGGGACGTGATCTTTATTTCTTGTACCTACGGTCCCGGCGAAGTGGGTGGGCGAGTCTATCAGCGGTTTGGCCCTATTAACTCAGACGTGGGCTGGCGGCGTTTGAACGTGCTGTTTACCCGCTCAAAGAAGCGAATGCACATCTTCAGCTCCATGCGCTCAGAAGACATATTGATCTCGGAGACCTCAAAGCGTGGTGTTATCGCCCTTCGGAACTTCCTGGATTATGCCGAAAAGGGCAACATGGATGGCACGCCGGTCCACACGGGCAAAGCGCCGGATAGTGATTTTGAAGTCTCCGTCATTGAAGCGCTTCATCAAGCTGGCTTCGAATGCGAGGCACAAGTGGGTGTTGCCGGTTTCTTCATCGATTTGGCTGTGAAGGATCCCGGCAAACCGGGGCGGTTCTTGATGGGGATAGAGTGTGATGGTGCAACCTATCACTCCGCCAAGTCGGCTCGGGACCGGGATCGCTTGCGGCAGGAAGTATTAGAGCGACTTGGCTGGCGGATTCGCCGTATCTGGTCGACGGATTGGTTCAGTAACCCCAAGGGTGAGCTGGAGCCGATCATAAGAGAGCTGCATGAGCTGAAAACCGATATGCTTTCCGAAGCAGAACCTTTGGAGCCCGATGTAGAGGTTGTCGAGGAGACTGAGGTTTTCGGAGAAGCCACTACGGATGAAGTCTCTGAAGTGCTGGACAGTGAGCTGGACTTGCGAGGTCGGCTCGAAGCTTTTGGCTCCACCATCATTAGTAAGCTGTTCCCAAACACACCGAGGGAGCGGAGGTTGCTGCGCCCAGCAATGATTGAGGCCTTGGTCGAACATGAGCCAGTATCCTCTTCCGAGTTTGTTGAGGTGATTCCGGAATACTTGCGGAGATCGACTGAACCTAAAGAGGCGAAGGCTTTTCTGAATCAAGTCTTGGATATTGTCACGGGGTCAGAAGTGGCGCAGGGCGATTTGCTCGACTGAACTATTTAACCGCCTCTTGATTTTTATTACGCGCACCACACGATTAATTACGGAGTTTTATAGGTGAATCAGGCAGTCCACAATAAATTAGTGTCCTTCATTTGGTCCATTGCTGACGACTGTCTGCGCGATGTGTATGTGCGCGGAAAATATCGTGATGTGATCTTGCCAATGGTCGTTCTGCGCCGCCTCGATGCGCTACTGGAACCCAGCAAAGACGCCGTTATGGGCGAAGTGGCATTCCAGCAGGACGAAATGAAATTCACAGAGCTGGATGAAAGTGCTCTAAAAGCAGCTTCTGGCTATGTGTTTTACAACACCAGTAAGTGGACCCTGAAAAAACTCTACAAAACCGCTACCAACAACCAGCAAATCCTGCTGGCGAACGTAGAAGAGTACCTTGATGGTTTCAGTGGCAACGTCAAAGAGATTGTCAGCAAATTCAACCTGAAGTCTCAAGTGCGGCACATGGCCAGCAAGGACGTGCTGCTGGACGTATTAGAAAAGTTCACGTCTCCTTACATTAACCTAACCCCAAATGAGATCGATGATCCGGAGGGCAACCGCCTGCCAGGCCTGACTAATCTGGGCATGGGGTATGTGTTCGAAGAACTGATTCGCAAATTTAACGAAGACAACAACGAAGAAGCCGGTGAGCATTTCACCCCGCGGGAAGTGATTGAGCTGATGACCCACCTGGTTTTTGATCCGGTTAAAGACACTCTACCGCCCGTTATGACTATCTACGACCCTGCCTGCGGTAGTGGTGGCATGCTCACGGAGTCTCAGAACTTTGTCGAAGAGAAATATCCGAACCCTGACACCCAGCGTGATATTCATCTGTACGGCAAGGAAATCAACGACGAAACCTACGCCATCTGCAAATCCGACATGATGATAAAAGGGAACAATCCGGCCAACATTCGCCCCGGGTCCACCCTGTCTACAGACGAGTTTGCCGGCACCCGTTTCGACTTCATGCTCTCTAATCCACCCTATGGCAAAAGCTGGAGCAGCGAGCAGAAGTTCATCAAGGAAGGCGGTGATGTTCTGGACCCTCGTTTCAAAATCAGCCTCGCAGACTATTGGGGTAATAAAGAAGAGGTCGATGCAATACCGCGTTCCAGCGACGGCCAACTCCTGTTCTTAATGGAAATGATCAGCAAAATGAAAGCGCCTGGCAATGGCGCTTTGGGATCCCGCATTGCGTCTGTACACAACGGCTCCAGCCTGTTTACCGGCGATGCGGGCAGTGGCGAAAGTAACATTCGCCGTCACGCTATCGAAAACGATCTACTGGAAGCCATCATCCAGCTGCCTAACAACTTGTTCTACAACACCGGCATCACCACCTACATCTGGCTGCTTTCTAATAACAAGCCTGAGCATCGCCGTGGCAAGGTGCAATTGATTGACGCCAGCCTGCTGTTCCGAAAGCTACGCAAGAACCTGGGGAATAAAAATTGCGAATTTGCACCAGAGCACATTGCCGACATTATTCAGGCTTATTTAAGTTTAATCAGTATTGAGCGCCCTGCAGGCAGCGATGGCATTGCTGCGCAGGTGTTCGATAACAGTGATTTCGGTTATCACAAGGTCACTATTGAACGCCCGGATCGCCGCATGGCGCAGTTCAGCCAGGAACGCATTGAAACCCTGCGTTTTGATAAATCATTGCGCGAACCCATGGAGTGGGTCTATCAGCAGTGGGGTGAGGGCATCTACGAAGCCGGCACTCTGAAAAAGCAGGAAAAGGACATTGTAAAGTGGTGTGAAGAGCAAGACCTGAACCTCAACGCCAAACAACGCAAGAAGTTGCTGAGCCCCGAGACCTGGAAAAAACACGCAACCTTGGTGAAGGTTGCCAGCTATTTGATGGACACCATAGGTACGGACATTTTCAGTGATTATAACCGCTTTAAAGTGGCGGTAGATCAGGAGCTGAAAGCCCTGGCTAAAGATACCGGCATCAAACCCAGCGCGAGTGACAAGAACCAAATTCTCAATGCAGTTAGTTGGTACGACGAAACTGCCGAGAAAGTCATCCGCAAGGTAGAAAAGCTCAATGGCGATAAACTGAAAAGCCTGTTGGCTCATTTGGCGTGCGACCAGGATAGCTTGCCTGATTTCGGATACTACCCCACAGGTAAAGCAGGTGAGTACATAACCTACGAATCCAGCACCGACCTGCGCGACAGTGAAAGTATTCCCCTGGAAGATGATATCCACCAGTTTTTTCTTGATGAGGTTGAGCCACATGTGGGAGAGGCTTGGATCAATCTCGATTCGGTGAAAATTGGCTACGAAATCAGCTTTAATAAATATTTTTATAAGCACCAGCCATTGCGGAGCATGGAGGAAGTTGCGAAGGATATTGTGGTGTTGGAACGGCAGGCTGAGGGGTTGATTGCAGAAATGTTGGGTATTGAAGCGGAGGGTTTTTCGGGGGGTAAAACTGCTTGATATGAATATCTATATGCAAAGACACTCGAAGTATAAACCTGTGCGATCGTCCTATTTATGCGAAATACCCGAACATTGGCACATTGTCCCGGGTTTTGTTGCGCTCAGAGAGAATCGGCGTGATAACAAGGGGATGAAGGAGCGTCGAGTTCTATCGCTGAGCTATGGGAAAATTATTGTAAAGCCAGAAGAAAAGCTGGTTGGTCTTGTCCCAGAATCGTTTGAAACATATCAAGTGGCAAAGCCCGGCGATATTATTGTACGTTGTACCGATTTACAGAATGACAAAACGAGTCTTCGGACTGGTTTGGTGGAAGACTTTGGGATCATTACCTCAGCGTATCTCAATTTGGCCTCGAATAAGGGTTTTTCGGGCAGATATTTGCACTACTTTCTTCACTCTCTCGATACAACGAAGGTTCTTTATCAACTTGGTACTGGCCTGCGTCAGAATTTAAGCTATCAGGATTTCAAGCGTTTCCCTGTTGTATCCCCTCCCTTTGCTGAGCAAGTTATTATTGCAGGGTTTCTCGATCGTAAAACGATTCAGATCGATAAAGCTATTAGCGTCAAAGAGCAACAAATCACTCTGCTCAAAGAACGCAAACAGATCCTGATCCAGAATGCTGTAACTCGGGGCCTGAATTCAAATGCACCCATGCGAGATTCTGGGGTTGAATGGATTGGGGAGATTCCGATTCATTGGTCTATTAAACGGGCAAAATATCTATTTCAGGAGGTTGATGAGCGCTCACCGCATGGACAGGAAGAACTCCTCTCAGTCTCCCATATGACGGGAGTGACACCTCGTTCTGAGAAAAGTGTCAGCATGTTTATGGCAGAGGACTACACCGGCTCCAAAACGTGCCAAAGCGGTGATCTTGTGTTCAATATTATGTGGGCATGGATGGGTGCGTTGGGCGTGTCTGACCGATCCGGCATTGTTAGCTCTTCTTACGGTATTTTTCGGCAATTAAAGACGCAAATGTTTAACTCCCAATATCTGGAAATGCTGCTCAAAACGATTGGCTACATTGAGCACTACAACAAGGTATCTACTGGTTTACATTCGTCGCGCCTTCGATTTTATTCCCACATGTTTATGGCTATGGAAATTGGCTATCCGGATTTGGAAGAACAAAACACGATTGTTGAACATATCAATCTGGAGTCAGGGAGGTTGGATAAAGCAGTTGAGATTTTGAGTCAGCAAATCACCAAACTCAAAGAATACAAAGCTACCCTGATCAACAGCGCCGTCACTGGCAAGGTCAAGGTGCCAGGAGTGGTGGAGCCTGGTGACGAAGTGGCCAGGCCAGACATGCAGGAGTTACCAGCACTATGACCGTGAACCGCGATCTGGCTTACCTGCAGTCACTGCTGAAAGAACTCTGCTCACTGCCTCAGGAAGCCGAATGGGTGGAGTTCAAACAGGATAACGACGATGCGCCGATGATCGGCGAGTACATCTCTGCGCTGGCCAATTCTGCCGCGTTGCTGGGTAAGCAGTACGGCTATGTTGTTTGGGGTGTGGAAAACGAGACCCACGCAGTCAAAGGCACATGCTTTAAGCCTTCAGCGGCCCGTCATAAGCAGCAGGAACTGGAAAGCTGGCTGTTACAGAAAACCGTACCAAAGATCCATTTCCGCTTTTTCGAGTTTGTCGCCGCCAATGAGCAGCCAGCGGTGATTCTGGAAATCCAGGCGGCGGCGCATACACCCGTTCAGTTCGACGGCATCGAATTTATTCGGGTGGGGTCTTATAAGAAAAAGCTGCGGGAGTTCCCGGAGAAAGAGCGGGAACTGTGGCGGGTGTTTGACCGGGTGCCCTTCGAGCAGCAGTTTGCGGCTCAGAACCTTGAAGCGGGCGATGTGTTAAAGCTATTGGATTACCCCGCCTATTTTGACCTGACCGACCAGCCTTTGCCCGAAGGGCGTGAGGCCATCCTGGCAGCCCTTACTGCAGACCAGATGATCGAGCGAAATGACAGCGGTCATTGGAGCGTCACTAACTTGGGCGCAATCCTGTTCGCAAAGCGCTTGCAGGATTTTCAGGCCTTGGGTCGCAAGGCTGTACGGTTGATCCAGTACAGGGGCAATAACAAGCTTGAGACCATTCGGGAAATTACGGGTAACAAAGGTTATGCCGTGGGCTTTGAGGGGTTAATCGACTACCTCAAAACTCTTTTGCCGTCTAATGAAGAGATTGGCAAGGCCTTTCGGGAAGAGGTACCCATGTATCCTGAGCTGGCTTTGCGCGAGTTGGTGGCCAATGCTGTTATTCATCAGGATTTCAACCTGAGCGGCACAGGCCCAATGATAGAACTTTTTGCAAATCGGCTGGAAATAACCAATCCCGGTGTTCCCTTGGTCGATACGCAGCGCTTTCTTGATAGCCCTCCACGCAGTCGAAACGAAGCACTTGCATCGTTTATGCGCCGTATCGGCATCTGTGAAGAACGAGGCAGTGGAATTGATAAGGTGATTGCCCAGGTTGAGATTTATCAGTTACCTGCCCCGATTTTCGAGCAAACACAAGAGCATACACGGGTGGTGCTATTCTCTCATCGAGATTATAAGGATATGGAGCCGGAGGACCGCGTTCGAGCCTGTTACCAGCATTGCTGTTTGAAGTACGTTAACCGAGAGCCTATGAACAATACATCTCTGCGTGAACGGCTACGCATCGATGAGGCGAACAGTGCCATGGCCAGCCGGATTCTCAAACAGACCATAAAGGCCGGATTGATTCGGTTGTATGATCCGAACTCAAATAGGAAGGCATATCGGTACGTGCCATTTTGGGCGTAGGCGATTTCTCATTTGATGGTCATTTGACTGGGTAAGAGTCTGCAAGACGAGCTGTTCGGTTAAAGTCTTTAAAATCATATGCTTGCCTCTTGCGCTTCATTTGACTGGTGGCCGCTTATCAGCTTTTTTGGCGTGAGGCGCATTCGTCTAAACGGGAAAAAGCAAAGCTGGATTAGACGAGATTTAGACATTTTTGGCTGAGTTTTTTGTTGGCCGCGATCGCGCAAAAATATTGAGGCTGTCCTCAAGGCACTGAATAAAAAGAACTATTATTTGATGGCTAAGTTGATTCCCGGCACTTCAAATGTCTAAATGATCATTTTGGTTTAGACGAAGTTAGACATTTTCAGCCAATTGATTAGTAAGGGTAAGTCCATGGCTAGCCAAACCAACGAACAGGCACTGGAAGCGAGCATCGAAAAGTTCCTTACCGGCACCAGCCTGGAAGAGCAGCGGAGTGTGCAGGAGGCGGTGC
>NZ_JBQDKB010000086.1:0-15143 GCF_052094685.1 Marinobacter sp. | reverse complement strand
GATGCCCCAGATAATCAGCTTGGCAAGGAAGCTGTTCAGCAGTTCACTGACCTGACTGAAGCCATCTTCCCCAGAAAGGGAAAGCTGAAGTCCGTAAAGCATGAACGCAACACCAACAAAAATGATGATGCCGCTGATGCGGTGCAATATGGACGTAATGGCTGGCAGCGGAAAATGAAACTTGCCGAGATCGAGATTTACTGGTCGTTTGCTATTCACAGCGCTCTCACACTCTCTTTTGGTACCGCAGAACCGGCGAGCCGGTGGCGGTTAGTTGGTATGTAAGGATCGGATGTGCGATTTGGCAGCGTCAACCGATTAGTTCAGGAGGGCGGACACCAACCCGGTAGCTTGCTATGCACAAGCAGCCCAGAAGATGAATCCCCGATTCCGGGCTAGGGATTATAAGGAGGCGCCCGTATAATTACAAACGCGCAACCCATGCCGAGACTGCACCAGAACCCTAACCGCACCAGCGATAAGGCGTATTGACAAACTTATTTTTTTGGCTGGGGCCCGCATTATTCGTGATTTCCCTGATTTACAATAAGACACGATCACGAAGTTTCCTTACTCTTTCATTGACAAAAAAAGCCAACGCCCTATATTTTGCCGCCAGTTTTGCGATAATACGCGCCTTCTCGCGCAACTATAAAGACAGCTAGCGCTGTTAAAGCTGATAAACAGGAGAGCACTATGACCGACAGGAAAGCCACGCTCTCGGTGGGTGACAAGTCCATTGAGCTACCGGTTTACTCCGGCACCGCTGGCCCTGACGTCATCGACGTACGAGGCCTAGTCCAGCAAGGCGTTTTCACTTACGACCCGGGGTTTGTATCAACCGCAGCCTGCGAGTCGGCCATCACTTACATTGATGGTGAAAACGGCGTTCTCCTGCACCGGGGCTACCCCATTGAGCAGCTCGCGGAGCATTCAGATTACCTAGAAGTCTGCTACCTGCTGCTAAAAGGCGAATTACCTACTGCCGCAGAAAACAAGCAGTTTCACAACACCATCAAAAACCACACCATGCTGCACGACCAGATGCGCAATTTCTTCCACGGCTTCCGCCGGGATGCGCATCCGATGGCCATTATGTGCGGTGTTGTAGGGGCACTTTCCGCGTTTTATCACGACCAGATGGATGTAACCAATGAGCATCAGCGCGAAATCACCGCACACCGCCTGATCGCGAAGATGCCAACCATTGCAGCTTGGTGCTACAAGTACAGCATTGGTCAGCCGTTTGTGTATCCAAGGAACGACCTCTCCTATTCTGAGAACTTCCTGCAGATGATGTTTGGTGTTCCTTGCGAAACATACAAGCCAAATCCGATCCTGGCTAAAGCCATGGACAAAATTTTCATTCTGCATGCCGATCACGAACAGAACGCATCGACCTCTACGGTGCGACTGGCGGGTTCTTCGGGCGCCAACCCCTATGCGTGCATCGCTTCTGGTATTGCAGCATTGTGGGGCCCGGCTCACGGCGGGGCAAATGAAGCTGTTCTGGATATGCTTGCGGAAATCGGTGACGAATCCAACATAGACACCTTCATTGCCAGAGCCAAAGACAAAGACGATCCGTTCCGCCTGATGGGCTTTGGCCACCGGGTCTACAAAAACTTTGATCCACGGGCCAAAGTCATGGCCGAGACCGCACACGAAGTACTGGGCGAACTGGGACTGGAAGATGACCCACTCCTGAAAATCGCCCAGCGCCTTGAACAGATCGCCCTGGAAGACGAATATTTCGTTAAGCGCAAGCTCTACCCGAACGTGGATTTCTATTCCGGCCTGATTCTCAAGGCAATGGGAATTCCGACGTCCATGTTCACGGTAATCTTTGCCATGTCACGGACGATCGGCTGGTTCTCTCATTGGAATGAAATGGTCAGCGGCGACTACCGTATTGGCCGTCCACGCCAGCTTTACACCGGCTCTACGGCACGGGATTACCCTGAAAAGTAACTCTCCACCAGCTCCGGAAACAAAAAGGCCGCTGACTCAGCGGCCTTTTTTTTGGTGAATTTGATTAGCATGCCTTTTGATCCAGCAATCCACAAACTCTGTGCTAAGTTATGCGGCAGAACCCTACAAGGAGAAGATAATGACAACAGCAACTTTTATCGGCCTCGGCGTGATGGGATACCCCATGGCTGGCCACTTAGCCAAGGCAGGCTTGACGGTGCGGGTATGGAACCGCTCCGCCGAGAAATCCCTGCAGTGGGCCAAGGACTACCCAGGAACGGCCTGCCAGAGCATTGAAGAAGCGGTGAAAGGCGCTGACTTTGTGATGACATGTGTCGGTGCCGACAAGGACCTTATTGCGATTTATGAAGGCAGCGAGGGCATTCTTGCACACGCTCAACCTGGCGCTATCTTGGTGGATCACACAACGGCTTCCGCGGGCGTTGCCGAGAGGCTATCCGAAGCTTCACGCGAATCTGGCATGGGCTTTATCGATGCTCCGGTCTCGGGCGGCCAGCAAGGGGCCCAGAATGGCCAACTCACCATTATGTGCGGTGGAACTGAGCCTGACTACGCCAAGGTCGAACCCCTGTTACAACACTATGCCAGAGCCCTCAATCTTATGGGGCCAGCAGGCAGCGGCCAAAAAACCAAAATGGTAAACCAGATTGCCATCGCCGGGTTGGTACAGGGGCTCTCTGAAGCACTGCACTTCGCTGAGCAGGCCGACCTCGATGTGCAAAAAGTGGTGAATGTAATCTCCAAGGGTGCCGCGCAATCCTGGCAGATGGAAAACCGCTCCGGAACCATGATTAATGGCGAGTTCGATCACGGCTTTGCCGTGGACTGGATGCGAAAAGATCTAGGCATCTGCCTAGATGAGGCCCGCAAGGTAAACGCGTCCTTGCCAGTGACGGCATTGGTGGACCAATTCTACGGGGATGTGCAAGGGATGGGCGGAAAACGCTGGGACACATCTTCACTGATTCAACGGCTGCGAAAATTCAGGTAAACCGAAAAGAAATCAGGTAGAAAAAGAGGTCAGCAACGCTGCTGACCTCTTTTTTAATCCTCTGCCTGGCGGGTGCCGCCCAAACTATTTCTGACGCGACTGCCACTTCCCGTCTACATACCACGCAGACCAGCCTGTCGCCTTGCCGTCTTTCTCCGACATCACATACTGCTCTTTGGTCTTGCGACTGTAGCGGATAACCGTAGGGTTGCCTTCGGGATCACGCTCCGGGGCTTCCATCAGGTAGTTGTGCTTGGGATCAATTTCCTTCCGGTGAGGTTTAATCTCCATAACCAGAGGTGGCCGAGTTTCACGGTTTTTCGGAAATTTGCTGGCCGCCAAAAACATCCCAGATGCACCATCGCGCAAGACATAGGTGTCATCCACTTTCTGGCACTGCAGTTCGGGCATAGGCACCGGATCCATCTTGGGAGGGGCCGGCTCCCCACTCTTCAAGAGCTTACGGGTGTTTTTACACGTATCGCTCATGCAACCAAAATACTTGCCAAACCGGCCTGTTTTAAGCTGCATCTCAGAGCCGCACTTATCACACTCTAGCGTGGGGCCATCGTAGCCCTTTATGCGGAATGTACCCTCCTCCACTTCATAGCCAGAACAGTCGGGGTTATTACCGCATACATGCAGTTTATGGGTCTCGTCCACCAAGTAGCTGTCCATAGCCGTAGAGCATTTCGGGCAACGACGTTTTTTGCGTAATAGCCGAGTTTCGCCCTCACCCTCAACGTCATCATCGGCGCTAACAACCTCATCACCAGAAGTCAGGTTGATGGTGGTTTTACAGCGCTCTTTCGGTGGCAAAGAATAGCCCGAGCAGCCAAGGAACACGCCGGTACTGGCTACCCGAATCTGCATATTGCGACTGCATGTTGGGCAGGGAATGCTGGTCTCCGTTGGGTCATTCGGACGCATGCCGCCCTCACCATCGGTTGCCTCAGCTGATTCCAGCTGCAGACGGAAACGCCCGTAAAAATCGTTAAGAACCTTCTTCCAGTCCACATCGCCTTCGGCAATGTGATCCAAATCGCCTTCCATCTTTGCGGTAAAGTCAAAATCCATCAGATTGGAAAACGACTCACACAGACGGTCAGTAACGATCTCACCCATTTTTTCTGCATAAAAACGTCGGTTTTGCAGGCGCACATAACCCCGATCCTGAATGGTCGAGATAATCGAGGCATAAGTCGAAGGGCGACCAATACCCTGCTTTTCAAGCTCCTTCACCAGGCTGGCTTCTGTAAAACGCGGGGCCGGCTTGGTGAAATGCTGGGTTGGCTCAAGTTTTTCGAGGCTCAGAGCCTCTCCTACCTTAATGTCTGGCAGAGAAATATCTTCTTCCTTTTTGGCCGACTGAGGTGCGACCTTGAGAAAACCATCAAACTTGATAATCCGGCCGCGTGTACGCAGCTCGTAGTCACCATTTGCAACCACGATAGACGTACTGAGAAACTCAGCTTCTGACATCTGGCACGCCACAAACTGACGCCAGATCAATTCGTAAAGCTTCTCTGCATCTTTTTCCAGACCACTAATGGCCGAAGCCTGACGAGTCGCTTCTGTAGGACGAATAGCTTCGTGAGCTTCCTGAGCGCCCTCTTTACTGCCATATACTTTGGGATTCTCTGGCAGATAGCGGCTACCGAACTGATCCCGAATATAATCACGGCAGCCACTGATGGCGTCCTGACTCAGGTTCGTGGAATCGGTACGCATATATGTGATGTACCCGGCTTCATAGAGTCGCTGGGCCAGCATCATGGTTTTCTTCACACTGAAGCCCATTTTATTACTCGCTGCCTGCTGCAACGTTGATGTAATAAACGGCGCCCCCGGACGGGACTTCGTAGGCTTATCTTCCCGCTTGGATACCTTAAAGCTGCCTGACTTCAGGCGGTCTACGTGCTCGACACTCTGCTGTTCGCTGACCGGACGATAAGGCTTGTCGTTGTATCGGGTGACTTCAAAACGTACGGGTTGCTCACTGGCTTTGGCGCCCAGTCCAGCAAAAAGCTGCCAGTATTCTTCCGGTACAAATACCCGGATATCTCGCTCACGATCGGCAATTAGCCGCACGGCAACAGACTGAACACGGCCGGCCGACAACCCACGGGCAAGCTTTGCCCATAGCAACGGAGAAACCATATAACCCACAACACGATCCAGGAAACGCCGTGCTTGCTGCGCATTTACTTGGTTGGTGTCAAGACTGCCTGGATTTTCAAAAGCTTCCTGAATTGCGCGTTTGGTGATCTCATTGAACACCACACGACGATACTTTTCAGGTTCGCCACCAATCGTCTGCTGAAGATGCCAGGCAATGGCCTCACCCTCTCGGTCCAAATCCGTCGCGAGATAGATGTGATCAGCCGACTTTGCCAGCCGCTTGAGCTCACTAACGACCTTTTCCTTTCCTGGTAGGACTTCGTACCGTGCACTCCAATCCTGATCAGGATCAACGCCCATTCGGGCAACAAGCTGCTCCTTGGCCTTGCGTTTCTTGTGCACAACTTTATCTTCAGGGCTGAGTTTGCGGGTGATTGCCGCCTGCTTAGCACGCTCTTTCGGGTCAGATTGAGATCCGTTGCCACTAACGGGAAGATCACGAATATGCCCAACGCTAGACTTAACAATGAAGTCAGAGCCCAGGTACTTGTTGATGGTCTTCGCTTTCGCTGGTGACTCGACAATTACGAGACTTTTACCCATATCGGAGATCTATATCCTTGGCGATAAATCGGTCGGTAAACAAGGAGACCGTAAACTCGCTGTAAAATCAATCGGCTGGAAAACTATAGGAGCCGCCATTATGCATAAGCTCACTGTTTTACAGGGTCAAGAATAGCAAGACAACCCATTATTTGTTTCAGTCATACTTTTCTCTGTATTTCAGGAAGCGCCCGTAGACCGCCCTGAAAGCAGAAAGGCCCGGCGCGTGCCGGGCCTTCCATGAAAGCGCTACTGTGCCCGCCTAACGGATCACAGACGCTCCCAAACCGTTGCAATACCTTGGCCCATACCGATACACATGGTGGAAACACCAAGCTTACCGCCTTTGGACTGCATGACGTTTAACAGAGTTGTGGAGATACGCGCGCCAGAACAACCTAGCGGATGGCCAAGGGCAATCGCACCGCCGTTCAGGTTAACTTTCTCTTCCATTACACCCTGCAACTTCAGGTCTTTCAACACGGGCAAAGACTGACCAGCAAAGGCTTCGTTCAGCTCCCAAAAGTCAATATCTTCTACTTTCAGACCTGCACGCTTCAGCGCCTTCTTAGTGGCTGGCACAGGGCCGTAACCCATAATCGCAGGATCACAACCGGCTACTGCCATGCTGCGAATCTTGGCGATGGGCTTCAAGCCCAGGGCTTCTGCACGCTCTGCAGACATCAGCACCATAGCCGATGCGCCGTCAGTCAACTGCGAAGAAGTACCCGCTGTCACGGTTCCGTTCTTTGGATCAAAGGCCGGCTTTAGCTTGCCCAAGGATTCCACAGTGGTTTCCGGACGAATGGTTTCATCGTGCTCGATCAGCGTCTTAAAACCGTTCTCATCGTGCCCTTCAACCGGCACGATTTCGTTCTTGAAACGACCTTCCAGCGTCGCTTCTTGAGCTAAGCGGTGCGAGCGCGCGGCAAACTCATCTTGCTGCTCACGGGTAATACCGTGCATCTTCGCCAGCATTTCTGCGGTCAAGCCCATCATGTTCGAGGCTTTGGCAGTATATTTAGAGGCAGCCGGGTTATGGTCGAAACCTTCCGTCATGGATACGTGACCCATGTGCTCTACACCACCGACCATGAACACATCACCGTTGCCGGTCATGATGGCTTGCGCCGCAGTATGGATTGCACTCATGGCAGAACCACACAGACGGTTTACGGTCTGGGCTCCAGACTCATGAGGAACACGGGTCAGCAGAGATATCTGCCGTGCCACGTTAAACCCCTGCTCCTTGGTCTGGTTTACACAGCCCCAGATCACATCTTCTACTTCTTTCGGGTCGAGCTTGGGATTGCGCTCGAACAACGCATCAATCAGCGTTGCCGACAGGGTCTCCGCACGTACATTGCGGAAACAGCCATTCTTGGCACGACCCATCGGAGTCCGCACGCAATCGATGACGACAACGTCTCTCGGATTAAGGCTCATAGATCTTTCTCCGTTCGGAAATCTCGTTCAGGGTTAGCCAAAGAACTTTTCGCCAGTTTTGGCCATTTCGCGCAGCTTCTCGGTCGGATGGTAAAGGGGACCGAGGTCTGCAAACTTGTCTGCCAGTTCGACAAACTTGTCTGCACCCATATCATCGATATAGCGCAGCGCACCTCCGCGGAACGGCGGGAAGCCGATACCGAAGATCAGACCCATATCGGCATCAGCCGGGTCCGCAACAATGCCGTCTTCCAGGCAGCGAACAGTTTCAAGGCACAGAGGGATCATCATACGAGCAATGATATCCTCATCACTGAAATCGTTCTTACCCTGAACAACAGGTTCAATCAGCTTGTAGGTGTCTTCATCGACAACCTTCTTCTGCTTGCCCTTGCGATCCAGTTCGTACTTGTAGAAGCCCTTCTCGTTCTTCTGGCCGTAGCGATCGTTCTCGAACATCACTTCAACAGCGGACTTGTAGTCTGCCTTCATGCGCTCAGGGAAACCGTCGGCCATTACTTCATTGGCGTGCTTGGCCGTGTCCATACCCACTACATCAAGGAGGTATGCGGGGCCCATTGGCCAGCCGAACTTTTCCATGACTTTGTCAATGTTCTGGAAGTCGGCACCGTCACGAACCAGAGCGGAAAAACCACCGAAATACGGGAACAGAACACGGTTTACCAGAAAGCCCGGGCAATCATTCACAACGATCGGGGTCTTGCCCATTGCCTTTGCATAAGCAACGGTGGTTGCAATAGCGCGATCGCTTGTCTTTTCACCCCGGATAACCTCAACCAACGGCATCATGGGCACTGGATTGAAGAAGTGCATGCCGCAGAAGTTTTCAGGCCGCTTGAGGTTCTTGGCCAGAAGGTCGATAGAGATGGTTGATGTGTTAGACGTCAGGATAGCGTCGTCACGGGTCATCTCTTCAACTTCGCGCAGGACAGCATCCTTGACCTTGGGATTCTCAACAACAGCTTCAACAACCAGGTCTACATTCTTGAAATCGCCGTAGTTCAGGGTTGGAGTAATGCTGTTAAGCACATCCGCCATCTGACCTGCATTCATGCGGCCTTTATCAACACGCTTGGTCAGCTGCTTCTTGGCTTCTTTGAGGCCCAGCGCAATACCGTCCTGGTTGATGTCTTTCATGAGGATTGGCGTGCCTTTCAGTGCAGACTGATAAGCAATACCACCACCCATGATTCCAGCGCCCAATACGGCAGCCAGTTTCACTTCAGAAGCTTCTTTTTCCCACGCCTTGGCTTTCTTCTTAAGCTCCTGATCGTTCAGGAACAGGCCAACGAGGCATGCAGCAACATTGGTTTTCGCCATTTTGGCAAAACCTTTGGCCTCTACTTCAATGGCCTTGTCGCGAGTCAAACCAGCGTGCTTCTGCATTACCTTGATCGCTTCCACCGGTGCAGGGTAGTTCTTACCGGCTTTGCCACCAACAAACGCTTTGGAGATCTCAAACGCCATCATGCTTTCCATGGCGTTCAGTTTGATCTTGCCTTTTTTCTCTTCACGGCGTGCTTCGTAATCGAACTTGCCTTCGTGGCACTGATTAATGATTGCCACAGCGGCCTCGACCAGCTTCGCCGGCTCAACCACCGCGTCTACAGCACCCGTTTTCAAAGCCGCGTCCGCACGATTTTCGGTGCCGCCACAAATCCATTCAACGGCGTTATCCACACCTACCAGGCGAGAAAGGCGAACAGTGCCACCAAAACCCGGGAAGATACCCAGCTTGACTTCTGGCAGGCCAACCTTCGCCTTTGGAGCCATTACTCGGTAGTCCGTCGCCAGACACATTTCAAAACCGCCACCCAGAGCAATGCCGTTAATGGCAGTAACTGTGGGGAATGGAAGGTCCTCTACCGCGCTGAAAATCGCGTTGGCGTTGAGGTTGTTGGCTACCAGATCCTCTTCGGAACCTGCAAACAGATCGGTGAACTCTGTGATATCGGCACCAACAATGAAACTGTCTTTAGAGCTGGTCACGACCAGCCCGTTGAGTTTCTTTTGCGCTTTAAGTGCGTCAGTCGCGGCGCGGAGCTCTTCAATAGTAAGACGGTTGAACTTGTTTACCGACTCGCCTTGCAAGTCGAAGTTCAACTGAGCGATCCCGCCTTCGATCTCTTTAACCGTGATGGCTTTACCTTCGTAAATCATCAACTGATCTCCAGTCTGTGTTTGGAACTGCCTCCAGCTCCGACCGAACCCGCAAACGAGTTGTCAGAGCTGTTTTTATGCAGCGAGCTTTCGGTCACTGCCCGATTAATCGACCCGAAAATTCATACAGTCGTTTGAATCGTGGACTGACACGATGAGAAAAAACAACACGTTTGTCAATTTGTTTCTTTCTTAGCAACCTGAAACCTGTCAGGCCAATTTATGAAAACAAAACTGAAAAACATTTATTTTCATTTGGATATAAGACCTTTACAGAAAGAGATTGAACCACGTTACGCATAGTACAAAGACTTTTATACCCCCGCACGAGGGCCGGTCAAACCGCTTGATTGGCCAAGAGACTTACTTTACCTTCCATCTACGACTTTCGTACATAACAATAAATAAATTACGGAGACTCATCTTATGAAAATCTCGCGCCTGCAGACGCGCCACCTGCTTATTCCTTTCTTACTTTTAATTCTCACATCTGCGAACAGCCAGGCGCAGAGGACAGATAATTTTTTGTCTCAGCTTCACAACTTTCGTGTCAGCAATTACGTCTCACTGGACGCCTATTACCGATTCATCGGCAGCGGTAGTACCGATACGGTAAACGAAATCGTAGCAGGTCTCGACAAGGCGAACGCCTCGCTGAAGCTGCTGTTAACGAACAACACTAAGGTTCCGACAAGGAAACAGGTTGAGGCCCTCACTGATGAATTCGGTAAGTACAAAAACTTGATGAGCCTTAACATCAATGATGTACAAATTATTGGCTACCCGGATTTACGTCTGGTTTCCGACATGGCCAGTCAGGCCGCTATTATCGACGATATGGCAACACAGCTTTACCAGACTGCGTTAGAAAATTCCGGAACAGCACCAAACCCGGGCGTAGACGCGGCAAGACAGGCTGCAATCAAGATTGCCCAGATGAGCGCAAAATACTCGGTGCGAACCAACTCGTCCGTTGCCCAGACGTTTCAGGGTTCATCCACTGAAACCCCTCTTGACCAACAGGCAAGAGAGTTGGATCAGCTGCTGGAAACTGTTGCCAATGGCAAGAGCAATAATGAGCTGAATGCATTGATAGAACGTGTCACCGGGAAATGGAAGTTCATCCGCGGCTCGTACATAAACTACAACGAAAACAACGTGGGCTTTGTCATTAATCGGTATTCGAAACAGATTCTAAGCGGCTTGACCGAAGCGATTACAATGCTTCAGGAAACGGCCGGATAACCAAGCCCCTTCCCCCAGCCGGACTCGCGTATTATGCTGTACTAAAGCTTAAACACTGAGGAACTAGGGATGTCTGCTTACAAAAAACTGCTCGTAGCCATAGATCTTACTGAGGAAGCGCCACAGGTCCTGGACAAAGCCAAAGCCATGAGCGATGTCAACGGCGCAAGCCTCACACTGGTGCACGTTGTAGAGCCGGTAGGCTATGCCTACGGTGGCGATATTCCGATGGACTTGACGGAATTACAGGACCAGCTCGACAGAGCTGCTCGCGAGCAACTAGCCACCTACGGCGAGAAATACGGCATTGACAAGGCCGACCAGATTGTCACGATTGGTCGTCCCGAATCCGAGATTCACCGACTGGTCAAGGAACAGGAAGCTGATCTGGTCATTGTAGGTAGCCACGGCAGAAAAGGTTTCCAGCTCCTGCTGGGCTCTACCGCCAATGGCGTCCTGCACGGAACCGAATGTGACGTTCTGGCTATCAGGATTCGCTGACACCACGTATCTGCGTAGCGTCCATAAAGTTGCTCGCCCGGTGACGCATGCCGTTTCCGGGCCCGTGTTCATAGTGGCAAAATTAGCTAAACGCCAGCTCCTCCAGCTCCATCCATCTTTCGATCACTTTTTCCAGGCGCGCCTCTGCTTTTTCCAGCTCATCCAGCGTAGCTGCAACCTCATCGGACGGCCCTGAATAGAAGTCTGCTGTTGAAATCCGCTCCTGAATACTGGCAACTTCCTTTTCCAGAATTTCGATTTGTCCCGGCAGCTGCTCCAGCTCATGCTTCAACTTGTAACTCAACTTGGCCGGCTTGCGCTTGCTCCCTTCCTGAGCGCCCAACTTAACCTGAGCCTCGTTTTTAAGCGAGCCGCCCGGTTTACCACCACTGCTCTGTTTACCGGATTTTGCAGCCTTGTCGTGACGGTCAGGGCGGGCACCACTTGCCTCTGCAGGAAAGCAACCGCCCTGCCGGCGCCAGTCACTGTAACCGCCCACGTACTCTCTCACATTTCCCGAACCATCCAGAAAGACAGTTTCCGTGACAACGTTATCCAGAAATTCCCGGTCGTGACTGATAACAATCACTGTGCCGGCAAACTCGGCGAGTTGCTCCTCCAGCAATTCCAGGGTTTCAACATCCAGGTCATTGGTTGGTTCATCGAGAACCAGTATGTTTGCAGGCTTGCTAAACAGTTTAGCCAGCAAAAGCCTGGCCCGCTCGCCACCGGAAAACACCCTTACGGGAGATCGAGCCCGCTCCGGGGTGAACAGGAACTCCTGCAAATACCCGAGTACGTGCTTGCTTTGCCCATTAATGTCGATAAATTCCCGCCCTTCGGACAGGTTATCAAGCGCATTACGACTCAGATCCAGCTCACCACGGAGCTGATCAAAATAAGCGACTTTGAGATTGGTCCCCAGTCGAATCACGCCCTCCGTGGACTGAAGATCTCCTAACAGCAAACGAACCAGAGTTGTTTTGCCTGTTCCATTTTCGCCCACGAGACCAATCTTGTCGCCCCGGAGCACCGTGAGGTTCATGTCCCGAATAATCGGTGTACCGTCAGGATAAGCAAAACCAGCAACAACGGTCTCAACAACCAGCTTACCTGAGCGCGCCGCATCCTCGACCGCAAAGGTTGCTGTTCCGCCACGAACCCGGCGCTGTCGATGCTCTTCCCGCATTGCCTTAAGCGCCCTCACCCGGCCCATATTACGGGTGCGACGGGCCTTAATGCCCTGGCGTATCCAGGTCTCTTCCTGCTTCAGGCGCTTGTCGAACAGGGCGTTTTCCCGCTCTTCTTCCTCCAGCGCCTTTTCCTTGAGCTCAAGATAGCGGTCATAAGAAGCCGCAAAACTCACCAGCTTGCCACGATCCAACTCCACCACACGGGTAGCCATACGTTTTATAAAGGCGCGATCGTGGCTCACAAACAGCATTGCACCACGAAATGCCCCCAGTGCTTCCTCCAACCAGGCTATCGCGGGCACATCAAGATGGTTGGTGGGCTCGTCCAACAACAGAATATCCGGCTCTCCAACAAGAGCCCGGGCCAAAAGCACCCGGCGTTGCCACCCACCAGAAAGGGTGTTCAGCCGCTGATCCGGGTCTATACCGTATTGCGCAAGAATTGCTGTAACTTTCTGATCAAGGCGCCAGCCATCAAGAGCTTCAATGCGCTCCTGGACCTTCATCATGCGCTCCAGACTGGCCTCATCTGCCTGCTGCGTAAGCGTATGAAATTCAGTTAACAGCTGACCTGTCTCCGGAAACGCGCCGGACACAACCTCATAAGCCGTTCGTGAGTCTTCAGAGGGCAGATTCTGTGGCAATACGGCCAACACAGCACCATCTTCGAGGCGCAATTTTCCGCCATCCGGGGTGACTTCACCACTGACGATCTTTAGTAGCGTTGATTTTCCCTCGCCGTTTCGACCTAACAAACAGACCCGCTCACCGGCATCAATATTAAGAGATGCCTGGTCAAGCAACGGGTGCATTCCATAGGCAAGAGAAATCGAGTCCAGCGTTAACAGTGGCACGTTGTGTCCTACTCCGATTCAATAACAGTGACGGAATCATCCACACGAATGACTCCGGGGGATTCGTGAATTGCATTCTGGCCAAAAATCACGCCATCTGGCGTTTTGCGGTAGCCGGAGAGCGTTCTTAATGGTTGCACCCCGGGATCTTTTAATCCGGTATCCGGGTTAACCGTGGTGAGTACGCAGCGGGAGCATGGTTTTACGATATCAAATTGCAGAGCTCCAATCTTGACCCTTCGCCAGTGATCTTCCTGCCAGGGTGCCGAACCTTCAACAACAATATTAGGCCGGAACCTGCGCATATCCACGGATTCCTCAAGGCGCCCATTGAGCTCTCCCAGAGAGTCCAGGGTGGTGATTAATAACGGAAACCCATCAGCAAAGCCCACCCGACGGTATTCCGTGACACGCCCCGCATCCACACGCCGGAACGACGAGTCCGGCATATAGACAAAGCGCAAAGCTTTACCACAAAAACGGCTAAGCGCTTCATTAGCATCAGCCTCCCCGCTCTCAGCCTTCACCCAGTCACGCCATACCAGTGCACGAAGTTCCTCACCCGCCACCTTCAGGTCAAAATTACCTTCTCCCGGAATACGGATGGTGACGCAACCATCCACAACGGCGGTTGCAATCTTCGCTAGTTCAGGGAGGCCTCTTTGCGTAACAAAATTGCGATTTTCATCAACGATCATCCAGCGCCGGTCACCTTTCGGGCCGAAATCATCCAACTCAAAGGATGAAACCTGAATACCTGCTAGAGACTTGACCGGGTAGATATGTAGCGAGTGAACTTTCACGAGGCGCGTCTCCGAAGTAGCTTTAATGTGGACGGGGCGGGCCAGTATAACCAAAAACAAAAAACCCGACCTCTTTCGAGGCCGGGTTTTCGGAATCTGGAACGGGAGACGAGTCCTTGGATCGACTCAAAGCTCTTTGATAGATAAAGAGGTTTAGAAATACCGCCAAACAGGATGAAAAATATGGTGGACTACTTTTGGGGCGACAGCAAGCCCGAACGCGAAAAAAGTCCAGCGACGTCCTTGGATGTCCAAGAACATCCACACTTTCCCGTCCGCTGAAGCAACACACCCCCTCACTAGAGTTTCCGTGTTGGTCTATCAGCATTCCAGGTAGGTCTCACAGGCCCGTTCTTTCGCCAAAATTCCCACGCATACGCAACTGGGTCTAGCTCCACGCCGCCCAGTTAGACATACAGATCACCAGGGAATATACAACGGGTCTTGATGAAATGAGCAAGTCCTATGACGCTGATGTATGCGAACAAGCATCAAGCAATTGCGGACCGAGTTTGTTCAACAAACCCACGACTTTATTTGCACATAACGAGCGCGTGATAGCCACTTGCCTTTAAGGGTATTTGAACTCGCGTTTTAGTACGACGCGCAAGCGCCCCTAAAACGCCTATTCAAGCAGGAAGAACAGGCCAACGTTGAGTTGTACAGCCGTGTTTGTGATGTAGCGCTCCCACAAGGAGATAAGGTGCATGCATAAAGATCCCCCTGTATCAAAGGTTTTCTATCGACCAATCGAAGCTGCCATACGCTGGGCTGGTCTGTTGCGATACTACCAGGACATTCTGTTCGCCATCTCGTCACCAAGAGAGTTGTCGCTAACTCTTGAATGCCCTCGATGGGACGAACTCCGCCTGTGCATTGATCGCTCATCGCGGCGGCACCACGGGCATCACCGAGCGCACCTTGAACGGCAAGTTCGCCAGCGCACGGAGGAAGCTTGGCGCATGCCTGCCTGACGCGCATCGGGCTTAACGCCTCAGTCGCCTTGCTCAAGCGCGGCACCAGCGTCACCGAAACCGCCGCCTGCTGCGGCTTCGCCAACCTCAGCCATTTCAGCCGCATGTTCCGCAGCCACACCGGCATCTCTCCCAAGCAGCGTGCCTTGGGCGTCACCCCCAGGCTGCAACGCCAAGTTGCGGACATTTTTGCTGCGCTAAAACAAAAATCCTCGAAAGGTCAAATTTTTTCCGTATAC
>NZ_JBQDKB010000085.1:0-15366 GCF_052094685.1 Marinobacter sp. | reverse complement strand
CGCGACCCCCGGCGTGACAGGCCGGTATTCTAACCAACTGAACTACCACTCCGCATCGACCCGGCATTAAGCCTGAATCGCGCACCGAACTCAAGTGTTCAATGCTTGCCTTGAAAGAAAGTGGTGGGTGGTACTGGGCTCGAACCAGTGACCCTCGCCTTGTAAGGGCGATGCTCTCCCAGCTGAGCTAACCACCCACACTGGTACCTTTCAAAGGCACTCACTTGAAAACGCTAATATTGCCTGCGAACAAACGTTATTGCTCAACCAAGTGAGAGGCGCATTTTAAGCATTTGCCCAGCGGTGTCAAATCTTTTTCCAGAAACTCTAGAAAATCCACCAACCATCCGACTCGGCCGCCGCTCTGCGTTCTCGCTCTTGCTCCAACATTGCGTACTCTTGCTCCAGTTGTTCAATTTTCTGATCTGTCTCCAACGGAACTGTCGGGTCGCCACCAAATGGCCAGTACCAGGAGGCTGATTGGTATTGCCCCTCACGCTCCAGCCTTTCCAGCTCAGCTTCACGCTCCTCCTCCAGAAGCGCCATACGCCGCTCGTAATCGGCATCCTCATTGGATTCCACAATGGAGGCGGCGGCGTGATTAGGTGCCAGCAAATCGCTGTTCAAAAAGCGGGTTGACACTATCTCTTGCGACTGCATGGCGTAATCACGGGTAACCAACTGCAAATCACCCTGCGCCAGCGGGTGCTCTGGATCTAACTCAGGATTACTCTGGGTTGGCTCAGTTAGCTCGTTATATCGCAGATAATAAATCTGGCCGGGCTCAACTTTAAGGGTGGCATCTGCAATCAAGCTAAGGCTGAACGAGTTTAATCCTTCAAGCCCGAGTAGTGGCCGGCGCATAGCGATTTGGCGCTCTCCGGGGCTAACCACCAACCAGGTAAAGCTGTCATTGCGGATATTGAAATAATGACTGTCATCGACATACACGCTGGGTGCTTCAATTTCATCGGCGGCCCACTGGGAATCCGTGCGATAGAAATACAGAACCGCATGCTTGCGATCCCAGCTGTCGTTATCAATATGCACAAAATCATGGCCAGAAACCGGGTGCAGGTAAGATCCTACGCTTTTACCGATGGACTGGTAGATCGTACAGCCTGGCACGGACATCAACGGCAAAATCAACAGCACACAGGAGCAAAACGAGCGCCACTTAAAGGGCTCAAAAAACAGTTTGAACGACTCGAAACAAAGTACTGGGGTTTTCATTTTTGTTAACTCTTCATCCTTTGGTGAGTTGCCTGATCATAGCAACTGCCGAACCGCATAAATGAGAGCCACCGCAAGGGATGAATAACAAACCGTTACAATACCGGGCGCCACCTCCTTGCGACGCCACTTAAACACCTGAATACGAATTTCAGATCGGCTACTGGCCCGCCACCTGACTACGCAGCTGATTAACCTCCTCAGACAAACGCACCAGGCGCGACGTAACCTGAGCACGGGACGAATCAATCGCCTGAACATTCCGCTTCAATGCCGCCAACTCGTTTTTGAGATCTTTAACATCACTGCGGCTCGACAGCTTTTTCTCCAAAGCCGACAAGCGCCCTTCTATGCCACTGATTCCCAGCGTTTGCTCCTGCTCAAAACGACGCACCCGCCGCTCAACCACCTGATCCACATTCGCCAACTGTTTACTCAGTTTGGTCAGTTGCTCCGCTGCCTGGCGATTCGCATCTTCTAAAGCAGCCACCGACGTTTCCGTCTGCTTCGTTAACGCGGCAAGATCCGAACCTAACGATGTTCGAACCTTCTCAACCGCTGAACCAATATCCGCCATAGCCTTCTCACTTTCCGCCAGCCCGGCTTCTATAGCTGCAACACGCTCCTGCTGGTCATTCAATCGCTTCTTGTTGCGCTCATTTGCGATCACCCAAAGCTTACGAATCTCGCTATCTGCGGCATCAAGCTGCTTCTTCTGGGCTTTAACCTGCTCGGCCAACGAGGCGCGACTCTCCTGCAGACTCTCCCCGGTTTCCGAAAGATCGCCCTCAAACCTGGCCAGCGCTAACTTACTCTGCCGTGCCCCGTAATCCGCCTCTTCAACTTGCACTTCAAGCATCTGAATTTGCTGATTCTGGAAATACCACCCCGCAACCGAGGCTACAGCCACAACAAGAACCAACAACCACAACACCGCCAAACTCGACCCACCGCCGCCTCCCCCGCTGTTGCTCTTGCCGCCCTTGGCCGGCTTCGGTGGCTTGGGCTGATCAACTGAGCCGTCAGCTGACGGTTTAGGTTTCTTCTGAGCTGGGGCCTTCTTCTGAGACGAGCCAACAGGCCGTTCGGCTCTCAGGTCATCGTCATCTGGACGGATGGGTTCCATTACTGCTCCTAGATATGGGCGGTTCCATGAATTGCCAACGATAATACATGCACTTGTTCGTAGGTTGAAATGACAAGGCCGCCTTCCTTGCATGGCCGATAGCCAAAACATACAATATCCGGCTTTCCAATTATCACAGGACTGTTGCGTATGCAGCCGCTTGTAGGACTGATCATGGGCTCCAAATCCGACTGGCCCACCATGGAACACGCCGCCAACATGCTCGACAAACTCGGCGTGGCCTATGAAACCAAAGTCGTGTCAGCCCACCGCACCCCGGATCTACTTTTCGACTACGCCAAAAGCGCTTCCGACCGCGGCCTGAAAGTCATCATTGCAGGCGCCGGCGGCGCAGCACACCTACCCGGCATGATCGCTTCCCAGACATCGCTACCGGTACTGGGCGTACCCGTACAATCTAAAGCCCTGAGCGGCCTTGATTCGCTGCTGTCTATTGCACAAATGCCGGGCGGAATCGCCGTAGGTACTTTGGCTATCGGCAACGCTGGTGCGACAAACGCCGGCCTACTGGCAGCGCAGATATTAGGCACCTCTGATGCAGGCGTTCGTAAAGCTATTGATGAGTTCCGGGCGACACAAACCCAAACGATCCTAGACAACCCAGATCCAAGAGAGCACACATGAGAATTGGTGTATTAGGTGCCGGCCAATTGGGAAGAATGCTCGCCCTCGCTGGATATCCACTGGCCAAAACCTTTGTTTTTTATGATATATCAGGCAGCCCCAGCGCCGGACTGGGGGAAACCATCATTGATCGCGAAGGTAAATACCTGGACGACTTTTTGTCGCGGGTAGACCGTGTAACCTACGAGTTTGAACACCTTCCCGTAGACGTTGCGGAAAAACTGGCAAAAGAAAAGCCAGTGCACCCCTGCCCTCGCGCTCTACAGATATGCCAAAACCGTGAAGCCGAAAAAACATTGTTCGGTGAACTTGGCATTCCAACGCCTCAGTGGAAAATCGCAGACAGCGCCGAATCCCTCAAAGCCGCAGCCGAAAGTCTGGGTTGCCCCGTGGTGGCTAAATCCAACACCGAAGGCTACGACGGCAAGGGCCAAGCCGTACTAAAGAGCCCAGAAGATGCGGAAGCGGCCTGGGAATCCATCGGCCACCCACGGCTAATGGTAGAAAAATTTGTAGAATTCAGCCGTGAAGTGTCCATCATTGCCGTGCGGGCTGAAGATGGCCAACTGGCCTTTTATCCCATCTCAGAAAACGTTCATCACGAAGGCATTCTGCGCTACTCCATTGCCCCGGCACCGAAGCTGGAAAAACACGTTCAAGAAGATGCAGAGCACCATATCAAAGCTCTACTTAACGAACTGGGGTACGTAGGTGTACTTACCCTTGAACTGTTTGAAACAGCCACTGGCCTGGTCGCAAACGAGATGGCTCCACGGGTTCATAACTCAGGGCACTGGACCATTGAAGGTGCAATGACCAGCCAGTTTGAGAACCACATTCGGGCCGTGAGCGGGCACCCTTTAGGCAGCGTTGAACCGCGCGGCCTGAGCTGCATGATTAACATCATCGCAGAGCATGGCGATGTTGAACGCCTGCTGGAACTCCCTTACGCTCATGTACACCTCTACAATAAAGGTGAACGGCCTGGCCGCAAGCTTGGCCACGTAAACATTCTGGCAGACAGCTACGCCGAACTGGTCTGGCGGGTAAGGAACTGCGCGCAGTTTTTGCCGGGCAGCCCCGAGTTCAGCAGTTCGTTAGACGCCAACAGCAAAGGCTGAATCGCCTTGCAGGGTTGATATTGCTTAAATCAACCTTATATTAGAGCGGTGACATTCAATTAAAACTGAGAGAAACAGGGAGACGACCTCATGGCATTTGAACTTCCAGCACTACCTTACGAAAAGAACGCACTGGAACCACACATTTCCGCTGAAACCCTCGAGTACCATTACGGCAAGCACCACAACACTTACGTCACCAAGCTGAACGGCCTGGTTGAAGGTACCGACAACGCCAGCAAGTCGCTTGAAGATATCATCAAAAGCGCCAGCGGCCCGTTGTTCAACAACGCAGCCCAGGTATGGAACCACACCTTCTACTGGAACTGCCTGAGCCCGAACGTCGGCGGCGAGCCTACCGGTGCGGCCAAAGAAGCGATCGAAAAAGCCTTTGGCTCGTTCGACGACTTCAAGAAAGAGTTCAATGACAAAGCAGCAAACAACTTCGGCTCTGGCTGGACTTGGCTGGTCAAGAAAGCAGACGGCAGCGTAGCTATTGCCAACACCAGCAATGCAGAAACACCGCTGACCGGCGCTGATAAACCAGTGCTAACCGTAGATGTGTGGGAACACGCGTACTATATTGATTATCGCAACTCCCGCCCAAACTACCTGGAAGCGTTCTGGAACCTGGTTAACTGGGATTTCGTGAACGAAAACCTGGCCTAATTAGGCAAACAGGCTTTCCAGATACAGCCGGCAACGGCTGAATAAAAAATGCCCGCTGCTAGCGGGCATTTTTTGTGTGATTATTCGTCAAACTTACAAATAAACACGTAAGCACTCTGAAGTATTTAATAAAAACGCCGATAATCCATGTAGTGTAACTTAACCTGAGCCATCATCCGTGTTGTCGGCAATGTGTTATGTTATTTAGCCAACAATCACTGGCTACAAATATGGATGCCTAATGAATAGGCTACAGATGAGGCTGAATGCAGAAACCTTTTGAGGTCGAAAACCGCCTTGATTACCGCATCCTTCGGTGGATACTCGCGGTCGCACTGATCAGTGGTGTGATTGTCAGTGCCATACAGGTAGTGCTTGATGCACGGCGCGTATCGACTGATCTGGACAGCCAAGCCAGCCAAACCATTGCCATGGTCAAAGATGCGACCACCCAGGCAGTGTTCAGCATAGACGCAGACTTGGCAAACCAAGTGGTCGATGGCTTGTTCGCCCGGGAAGCGGTGCACCTGGCCCAGATTCTTCATGCCAATGGCGAGCCCCTAAGCACCCGTGAGCGCCCCCTAATCGACAGCACATACCGGCCGCTGATTAACTGGATTTTTGGTTCAGAACGTCAATTCCGCACAGAATTGAAGCGCAACGGCGACCTCAACACCGTATATGGCTACTTCATTGTCCACTACGACACCGCGCCGGCTGGCAGCATATGGCTGGGCCGTGCCATCGTCACCTTCACCTCCGTAATTGCTACAGCGGTGATTCTGGGCATGGTGCTGTACTTCGTTTTTTACATGCTGCTAACCCGCCCATTGTTACGCATTGTGCACTCCGTAAAACAGGTGGACCCTGCACACCCAGACGACCGCCTGATTGCCACGCCAGCTGGCCATGAAAAGGACGAACTGGGGCATTGGGTGAACGCTACCAACACCTTACTTATTGGCATTGGCGAGAGCCAAAAGCGCCATCGTGAAGCCGAAGACCGAGTGAACCGGCTCGCCCGCTACGATCAGCTTACCGGGCTGCTCAGCCGAGACAGCTTTATGGAGCTGTTGCATGCAGACATTCAAGAGTCGAAGCGCAACCACACCCTGCTATCCGTAATTGTTTGTGGCATCGACGACTTTAAATCTATTAACGATCAATGCGGCTTCCGTACGGGGGACCTCACCCTGCAAACTGTCGCAGATCGCCTCATTGACTGCCTGAGCGGCTCGCGCTTCACCATAGCCCGCCTTGGTGGGGATCAGTTTGTTATTGTCGAAAAAGGACTCAAGGATGGTTTTCAGGCGGCAGATACCGCTGAAGCCATTCTGGCTGACATTAGTGACACCATAGGTGTGGAAGGCCAGAACATTTCCATAACCGCAACCTTGGGCATTGCGCTATACCCCTCCGATGCCATCCAGCCAGACCGACTGCTCCAGAGCGCGGAACAAAGCATGATGCTGGCCAAGCAAAAGGGCCGGGATCACTTCCAATTTTACGTGGCAAGCATCGACCAAGAAATCCGCGATCGCAAACAACTCGAGAAGGATCTTTCACAAGCTCTGGCAATGAACCAGTTCCACCTGGTTTACCAGCCCCAGATAGATCTTCAAACAAAACGAGTGATTGGTGCAGAAGCTCTGCTTCGCTGGGAACATCCTGTGCGCGGACTGGTGCCGCCGGATCACTTCATTCCAGTTTCAGAGAACAATGGCACCATCGTTGAGATTGGCCAATGGGTGTTGGAGCAGGCCTGCCTACAAGCCAAAATGTGGGCAGACAAAGGTTTGCCGCTACGTATCGCCGTAAATTTATCTGCGGTGCAGTTGCGCCAAGATCGCATTGTGGATGACATTCTAGACACGCTGAAACGTCACAATATTCCCGCAGGCCGGTTAGAGCTCGAAGTCACAGAAACCAGTTTTATGACCAACCTGTCAGATGCCGTGGCCAAACTGCACACCCTGAACCAAGCGGGCATCAGCCTTGCGGTAGATGACTTCGGCACCGGCTACTCATCCCTTACCTATCTCAAAAAAATGCCGGTACAGCACCTGAAAATCGACAAGCAGTTTATACGGGATTTGCTGATCAATGAGGAAGATACCCGCATCACAAACACCATTATTGATCTCGGCAGAAGCCTTAATCTAACGGTTGTTGCAGAAGGCGTAGAAACGGCAGAACAGGAGTATTATCTGAGCCAACGCGGTTGCAAGCTGGCTCAAGGGTACTTCTTCAGCAAGCCGGTACGCCCTGCGGAGTTTGAGACGTTTGTTAAGGGATTCCATCGGAATATAGTAGAAAATAACGCCTGATTCATTACCTGTGAGGAGTTGCCATGGGCACTACCATTATTGGCCTGATTGTTATTGCCGTTGCGGCATTTTATTTGATTTTTATCTACAACCGCCTGGTTTCTCTTCGCAATCAGTTTAAAAATGGTTTTGCCCAGATTGATGTTCAGCTTCAGCGCAGACACGATCTTATCCCTAATCTGGTCGAAGCCGCCAAAGCCTACCTTGAGCACGAAAAATCAACGCTGACTCAGGTCATGGAAGCCAGAAACAATGCCGTAAGCGCCCAAAAAGATGCGGCTAAAGACCCTGGCGACGGCACCAAGATCCAGCGCCTTGGTGGAGCCGAGAACCTACTCACCAAAGCCCTCGCCAATTTTTATGCGGTTGCAGAAAACTATCCAGACTTGAAGGCCAACGAGACCATCCAGCAACTGATGGAAGAGCTTTCAAGCACAGAAAACCGCGTTTCCTTTGCCCGCCAGGCTTACAACGATGGTGTAATGAGTTACAACACCTTCCGCGAGCAGTTCCCCAACAACGTGATCGCGGGCATGTTCTCATTCAAGGAAACCTCCCAACTGGAGCTTGAGTCTCCCGAAGCCCGCCAGGCGCCCAAAGTGGCCTTCTGAGGCCCTAACACATGGCTCATCCCGGTTTTTTCCAGCGCCAGGCCAGTGCCCGGCGCAACACCAGCTTTCTGGTTCTTTTGTTTCTCACTGCCGTGGTACTGATTACCCTGGCCGTGTGCGTGGTGGGTTATCTGGTAACCCGCAGTGAAACTTCCGGCCAACCCTTCCATTACTGGCTGCTCTCCAGCCACGGCCTGATCACTGCTTCAGCTGTGGTGATCCTCATTTGTATGGGCTCCCTCATACGCTGGGTAGATCTTGCCGGAGGTGGAAGCCGCGTTGCGAAAATGGTGGGTGCCCGGCCTATTGATCCGGACACCCGCGACAGCCATGAACGCAAACTGCGCAATATCGTAGAGGAGATGGCCATTGCCAGCGGCGTATCCGTGCCAGAACTCTACATTATGGATAATGAAACAGGCATCAACGCCTTTGTGGCGGGATACACCCCCGGCTCCGCCGTTATGGTGGTCACCCATGGCGCAATCACCCAGCTAACCCGAGACGAGCTACAAGGCGTTATCGGCCACGAATTCAGTCACATTTTCAATGGCGATATGCGCCTGAACGTACGCCTCATCGCTCTGCTTGCTGGCATTTTGATGATCGGCCAAATTGGCGGTTTCCTTCTTCGGTCGTCGTTTTACAGTGGCGGGCGAACGACGGCCCGCAACCGAGACAGTCGGGCCCAAATGGCCTTGGGACTTCTTGGCGTGGCATTGTTTGTAATCGGCTATGTGGGCGTGTTTTTCGGCCGGCTTATTCAGGCTGCTGTATCGCGCCAACGAGAAACCCTCGCTGATGCGTCGTCGGTGCAATTTACCCGCAATCCAGACGGCATTGGCGGGGCCCTATTCAAAATTGGGCTACGGAGCAGCTATTTAGATACCACCGGCCATGCCAACGACATGAACCACATGTGCTTTGGCGAAGCCGCACGCATGAAGTTCAGCTCGCTGCTCGCCTCTCACCCACCGATTGAACAACGCATTAACGCCATCCAGCCTGGGCTTATGGCCCGCCTGAAAAGTCGCCTACGGGATACCGAATCTGGCGCCAGGCTGCGCACAGCTTCGGGCGGGAATCGCCCATCAGCTGCATCGAGTTTTGCCAGTGACACAGCAGACCTCTATACCACAGCTTCCGACCGACGGCGCACATCACCGGCTGGCTCAGCGATTGCTGCACCTGTACTGGAAATGGCCAGCGCCCAAACACTATCGGAACGTGTCGGTACAATCAGCCCAGAAGGCGAAGACTTTGCCATTAAACTGCTGCAGCGCTTACCGTCAACGTTTCGCGGTTTACTGTATACCCGGGCAGGTGCCATTCAACTCTGCTACGCGCTACTGACCAGCGATCTGACCCAAAAGCAGCAAGCGGAATGCCTCAAATTATTGCCCAATCATTCGTTATTCAGTGCCCAACCGGATCTGCTCGCCAAACTCATCCCGGCACTTCAGAATATTGGAGAGGCTGTGCGCTTCCCAGCGCTGGAGCTGGCCATGCCGGCCCTGCGTAAGCTAGACCCAGACGAGCGCGCCGAACTGATTAAAAATGTTAGGAAACTGGTGGGTGCAGACAACCGAGTCACGTTATTTGAACTGGCACTTACCAGCTTTCTTTCCCGCCACCTAGGAGCTGATGCCGAAAGGGCAACACCTGTGCGCTATCGTAGCTATAAATCGGTTATGCCGGCACTACAAAGGCTTTTAAGCCTGCTAGCAAGAGCTGGCTCAGGTGATGAACAGGGAGCAGAAAGCCTCTACCACGAGGCCATCGCAGGCTTCGCCAGCAACGGGAATACCGATCAGCCCATACTGGCAAAAGTCACTATGCGGCAATTGCAGGAAGCGTTGAAGGCGCTGAACGGGCTTTCACCTCTACTGAAGCCCGCTGTCATCGACGCCTGCGGGCACTGCATCACCTATGATGGCGTGATTGAGACGCGGGAATACGAACTCATGAGGCTAGTGGCAGATCAAATGGACTGCCCTATGCCGCCGATGGTGGTGTGAACCGAGAGCTGGTTACTGAGCCAGCGCACCCTCCCCCGGGCTGAACAGCACCTCAACGTTCGGATTGCTTCTTCTTTCAGGTAGGCCGAGCTTATCGCGAATATCGAGATTTACCTTCCAGAGTTTATTGAACTTCTCCGACGTGGCAGCCACTGCATCAGACTTACCCAGCATGATCTTCGGCCGCAAAAACACCAACAGATTGCGCTTTACCCGGCGCTCAGACTCAGATGAAAACAGACGACCGAGATAGGGAATATCGCCCAGCAGGGGAACCTTGCTCCTGTTGACCATGTAATCATCGCGGGTGAGACCGCCCAACACGATGGTTTCACCATCATCTGCCAACACAGTTGTTTTGATTTCACGCTTATTGGTCACAATATCCGAGGCATCTTCAATACTGTCGGCCACACTTTCAGTGGTCTGCTCTACTACCAGCCTCACCAGACCATCCGCACTGATCGTTGGAGTTACTTTCAGGGTAAGGCCAATATCCCGACGCTCAATCGTGGTAAACGGGTTGGTGGTGCCATCACCCGTTACGGTGGACTGCCCAGTACGGAACGGAACGTTTTGGCCGACAATAATTTCAGATTCTTGATTGTCCAAGGTAATGAGGCTCGGCGTCGACAGCAAGTTAGCGGCTGCAGACGTAGAAAGCGCTTGCAGAAGAACGCCCCAGCTTATGCCATTTTCATTTCTCTGGCCGGCTCCTACCGTGATGCCCCCAACTGCCGGCGCTATGGCAGATTCGGTCAGTATTGCGCTAAGCACATCACCCAAACTCTGGCCTACATTACCAAAGTTTGTTCCCATCACAGGCGTAGAGGAGCCAGACTCATCGCCCAAGGCTACCTGAACGCCAAGATCCTGGCCCAGCTCATCGCTAATTTCTACAATGGCCGCTTCAATCATTACCTGAGCACGTCGCACATCCAGCGCCGCCACAATTTCTTCGGCTTCCTGCATCAGCGAAGGCTCGCCACGAACCACCAGTGCGTTCAGCCCCTCGTCAGCAAACACCGTAAAGCTACCTTGGGGCCTCGTGCTGGCACCGCCACTTGCAGCACCACCGGTGCCCTCCTTAGTTCGCTCACCCATGACGCCGTTCAGAATCTCAGTGAGGTTCTTCGCATCGGCATGCTTAAGGCGGATAACTTTGGTTGCGCCACCACTGGCCGAAGGCTGGTCCAGCTGTGTGATTAGACCGCGTATTTTACCGCGAAAGGATTCATCGCCTCGGAGAATCAACCGGTTGCTGCGCTCATCGGCGGTGACACTGTATTTTCTGGCAGACTGGTCGCTGCCTCCACGGCCTAACTCATCCGGAGCCAACTCTTGCAGCAGGGTAACCATATCGCCCACCCAAGCTTCCTTGAGTTTGATCACTTCCACTTCGTACTTAGAGGGGCTGTCCAGCTCCCGAACAATTTGCTCCATGCGCTTAATGTTGGAAGAGTGGTCACTAATAATCAGCGCATTAGCCGCAGCAACACCCGCAAGGTGGCCATACTTTGCCACCAAAGGCCGAAGGATAGGCACCAACTCTAATGCGTTGGCATTATTTATCTGAATAACCCGGGTTATAAGCTGTTCGGAAGGAATGCTCGGGAACCTGCCCAATACTTCAGCAGACTGCTTTGCGTCCACCTGCTGTACCACCTTGATGACCTCTTCGCCGGGTATGGCTGTAAACCCGTGAACATTTAGCACGGCAAGAAACAGGTCGTATATTTCGTTCTTGTTCATTGGGGCACTGGAAAGCACGGTCACCTTCCCTTTCACCCGAGGGTCCACCACAAAACTGTAACCGGTAATGTCGGCCACCTGAGTAACAAAGGCGCGTATATCCGCATCTTTAAGGTTTAGCCGCCAGGTTTCATCTTGGCCGTACGCTGCCGACATTAATGGAAGAAGAATAAGCAGAGCGAAGGCCCGCAGAAAATTTGTCTTGTGGTTATACATCTGGCGATATCGTCCTGTATCGATGAACCCTGTCAGCGCCACTGCTCAGGTATGGCATAACTTATCGTGAGGAAAGACCCATCACGTTCGATTTCTATATCCAAACTTGCCTGGCCGCGCCAGCTTTCCAGCAGCGACCTGTCCTGTTGCACATCACCCAGGCGCTGCCCGTTGATCGCGGTAATGACGTCTCCGGCTTTGAGATTCACAGCGTTCAGCATGGCGTTAGAGCCGTTATACACATAGCCTGAACCACCGCTCTCATCCACGGGGCTAAGGCCATAGGGAGTCAATGCGGCGGCACCTGCGCTATCCAACTGTTGCCGGGCATTATCAAGAAACGCTTCCGGTGATGATTCTGCAGGCACTTGGGCCACTTCTGCAACCATTGTGGAAACGTCATCCTCTTCAAACGTTAAGGATTCGTAGCGCCCGCCACGGCGAATCAGAATGCGCCCCGGCTCTACCTCTGCCAACTCGGCATTGCCTGGCAGCAGATCACCCACTCGGTACCAAGCGGTTTCGCCATTGCTGCCGGCCACTATAGCACCGGAGGCTTCCGGGCGCTGGCCTACCGAAACACCTTCAAGTTTTAGCCTTAGCCCAGTTTCAGGGGCCGAGCGTTTAACGGCTTCGGCCACCTCGCCCGGGGTTTCTGACCGGCCAAAAAACTCATAGCTCGCCAGAGGGTAGCTGCCGGAATTCTCAAAAGCCTGAGTTCCTGCCGAGCCCCCCGCAGGAGCGACAGCAACCGGTTTGTCCTGCCAAGCAAAAAGCCAAGTGATGTTTGCCATAGCCACACTCAAGTACACCACCAGCCACACAAGCAACAGATTGGCGACTATTTTCGCAATCCTGTGCTGGGTTTCCTGGGCCGGCATAGCAATCATCAACGGGCCCCTGGTAACAGCGGCTGCCGTACGCGGAAGACAACATCGTCGGAGCTTGCGGAGTCTGGCCACGGTTGGCCAGCCAGGTCAATCATGCGCTTGTAAACCCGCAATTCCATCATCCCATTCCATAGAATATTGGCATCTGCCGCTGGGCCATTGCCCGCCTGCTCGGCAACAACCAGCGCCACACCGCCGTCTGTTGTGTCTAAGTTAACCTGCATGGGCGGGAACTCCGCCTGCCCAGTCTGGTTACCCATGGGCCAGCTCACTTGGCCACCGGCCCATCGGCCAAGACCATCCGCGTGCTGAATGCGTTCATCTGCCCACTCTAATGCCAGCCGATCGATGCTTACGTCGCCCTCAATCATTGCCCCACCACTGCGGCGAATTAACTCCTCAAACTCTGCCACGGCAAGATGACCGCGAGCATTCACCCGCGCACGCTCAGGCCAGCCAAAAGTTATATCACCTGAAACCGACGACTGCACAGAGTCCACCGAAATCTGAACTGGCTGCTCCAATGCCGTAAGAGACGGCCAACCCAACTGCCACTGAACACGCACAGGGAAACCCGCGACAACCACACCAGCAGCACCATCCCACACCCTGCCTGCCACTTGGCGAACTTGCACCTGAGGCGGCAAGGAAACGTAAGCAGAGGCCTGGTGCCACACCCAACCGGCGGGAACAAAAACAACAAGTGTACCGAGATAGATAAACAGCCCGAGCAACACAAGCAAACATAGCTTGCCGGGGCGAAGAAAAGATTTTGGTTCAGCAGTACTCATTCGGTTACACACAGACAGTTGACCGGTTGCCGAGTCTAGCAAACGCTCTGGTCAAGTTCATGACAAAAAAACAAAAAACCCCGCGTCAGTGTGAACCAACGCGGGGTTTTTAAAAGCAGATCAGGCCACGCCCCGAATTTTGAGACGTGGTCGGAATCAGCAAGCTATGACCGACATTACATCATGCCGCCCATGCCTCCCATTCCACCCATTCCGCCCATATCTGGCATACCGCCGCCAGCAGAAGCGCCATCGTCTGGCTCATCCGCAATCATCGCCTCAGTGGTGATGATCAAAGAGGCAACAGAAGCCGCAGCCTGCAGCGCAGAGCGAGTTACCTTGGCCGGGTCGAGAATGCCCATGTCCAGCATATCGCCGTAAGCTTCAGTTGCAGCGTTATAACCGAAAGAACCTTCGCCATCACGCACCTTGGCAACAACTACCGACGATTCACCGCCTGCGTTGGCAACGATCTGACGCAAAGGCGCTTCCATAGCGCGGCGCAGAATGTTCACGCCCGCTTTTTGCTCTTCGTTGATGGCATCAACGTTATCCAGCGCAGCAATAGCGCGAATCAGAGTTACGCCGCCACCAGGCACAATGCCTTCTTCAACCGCAGCACGGGTAGAGTGAAGGGCATCTTCAACGCGTGCCTTCTTCTCTTTCATTTCCACTTCAGAACCCGCGCCTACCTTGATAACGGCAACGCCGCCAGCCAGCTTGGCCACACGCTCTTGAAGCTTCTCTTTGTCGTAATCTGAAGAGCTGTCTTCAATTTGCTTACGAACCTGCTCCACACGGGCTTCAATGTCGCCCTGTGCGCCAGCGCCATCAATGATGGTGGTGTTTTCTTTGGTCAGGTTCACACGCTTGGCGGTACCCAGATCGTCCAGAGTGGTGTTCTCAAGGCTCAGACCCACTTCTCCAGAAATCACAGTACCGCCGGTCAAAATGGCGATGTCCTGCAGCATTTCCTTACGGCGATCACCAAAGCCAGGTGCTTTAACAGCAGCGACTTTCACAATACCGCGCATGTTGTTTACAACCAGAGTCGCCAACGCTTCGCCTTCGATGTCTTCAGCGATGATCATCAGCGGCTTACCAGCCTTAGCAACAGCTTCCAGAGTTGGCAGCAACTCACGGATGTTGGAGATCTTCTTGTCGACCAGCAGTACGTACGGGTCATCAAGCTCTGCAGACATGTTGTCCTGGTTGTTGATGAAGTACGGAGACAGGAAGCCGCGATCGAACTGCATGCCTTCAACTACGTCTAGCTCGTCTTCCAGGCCACGGCCTTCTTCAACCGTGATAACGCCTTCTTTACCCACTTTTTCCATCGCATCAGCAATCAGCTTGCCAATGGTCTCGTCGCCGTTGGCTGAGATAGTGCCAACCTGAGCGATGTTGCGGTTATCGTCGCAAGGCTTGGCCATTTCGCGAATGGCTTTTACTGCTTCTGCAGTTGCCTTATCAATGCCGCGCTTCAGATCCATCGGGTTCATGCCGGCAGTCACTGCCTTCACGCCCTCGTTAACGATGGACTGAGCCAGAACGGTCGCGGTAGTGGTACCGTCACCTGCTGTATCGTTGGCCTGGGAAGCAACTTCCTTTACCATCTGGGCGCCCATGTTCTCGAACTTGTCCTTCAGTTCGATTTCTTTGGCAACCGATACGCCGTCTTTAGTGATAGATGGAGAGCCAAAAGACTTCTCCAGAACCACGTTACGGCCTTTGGGGCCAAGCGTTACTCTTACTGCGTCCGCCAGGATGTTGACGCCTGCGACCATGCGCTTACGAGCGCTATCACCGAATTTGACTTCTTTTGCTGACATGTTTTCTAGTCCTGTTCGTTAAACCGAATTCGTGGAATCAATCGGGTTAATGACTGTTCGTGCGAATAGCTTCAGCGATCACTCAAGCACGCCGTAAATATCGCTTTCGCTCATGATGAGCAGCTCTTCACCGTC
>NZ_JBQDKB010000084.1:6538-15386 GCF_052094685.1 Marinobacter sp. | reverse complement strand
TTATAGTTGGCGCCGGCCTTTTTGAGTGTAATGCGCGAGCCGATCAGCTCTGCCAGATCTACCCGGTCGAGCAGGTCTTCAACAAAGCGTTGGGGGATCAGTCCGCTCATAGTGGCTCCACATCAAGCCCATAACACGCAAGGGCCAATAGCCAAAAATGCCGCCGAAGCCAAGCCCCGGCGGCATTTTGGTCGCTCTGTGCAGCCTGGGCTGAACAGGCAATCAGTGCTTTGCAGTCAAGCGGCGTCTGCGGTAACTCAGTACAGACGCTCGAACTTGCGCTGTTCCCGCTGAAGCTTCTTGAGATGACGCTTAACGGCAGCGGCTGCTTTGCGCTTGCGAACTGCAGTTGGCTTTTCATAGTGCTCACGACGACGTACTTCAGAAAGTACACCTGCTTTTTCGCATGAACGCTTGAAGCGACGCAGTGCTACGTCAAACGGTTCGTTCTCTTTCACTTTAACAGCTGGCATTCGACAATCACCTACCTGATAGATTCGGTTTCAATTTGATGCGCATCCGGCGGTGCCAGACTGGCTCGATCCCTGGTCCGATTGACTAAAACTCGACCAGTTCGTAATTTAGGGCGGCAATGATAGCGCCTGAATCCCGGCAAGGTCAATGTTTGTTCCACTAAACTGCCAGTGAGTTTCGGGTTTCTGCTAAAATGCGCCTCGATTATCCATTTACGCCAACCGATGTGGCCAGATTATATGCGGATTCTGGGTATTGAGACTTCTTGTGATGAAACCGGCGTTGCGCTGTTTGACACCGATAAGGGGCTATTGAGCCACGCGCTGTTCAGCCAAATCGACATGCACGCTGATTATGGCGGTGTGGTGCCGGAGTTGGCATCTCGTGATCATGTTCGCAAGTTGCTGCCTTTGTGTGATCAGGTACTGGCAGAAGCCGGGCTTGCTCGTGAGGATATCGACGGCATTGCCTACACGGCGGGGCCGGGACTTATTGGGGCTCTGATGGTGGGCGGTTCAGTTGCCCACGCGCTGGGGTTTGCCCTTGGCATACCTGTACTTGGTGTTCACCACATGGAAGGTCATTTGTTGGCACCCATGCTGGAAGATAACCCGCCCGCCTTTCCGTTTGTGGCTTTGCTGGTGTCAGGCGGGCATACCCAGCTTGTACGCGTGAACGGCATTGGTGAATATGAAATGCTCGGTGAGTCTGTGGATGATGCTGCCGGCGAAGCATTCGATAAAACCGCCAAGATGCTGGGGCTTGATTACCCCGGTGGTCCCCGAGTAGCAGCGTTGGCTGAAAAAGGTGAGCCAGGACGTTACCGGTTCCCTCGCCCAATGACCGACCGGCCAGGCATGGATTTCAGCTTCAGTGGTTTAAAAACATTCACGCTCAACACGGTGAATGCGGAAAGAAAATCAGCGAATGGGCTGACTGATCAGGTTCGTGCTGACATAGCCTTGGCTTTTGAAACGGCCGCGGTAGATACGCTAATGATTAAATGCCGGCGGGCGCTGGAGCACACGGGCTGCAGCCGCCTAGTGATAGCTGGGGGTGTGAGTGCTAACAAGCGGTTGCGGGCCAGCCTTGAAACAATGGCTGACAAACGGCGCGCCCATGTGTTTTATGCTCGCCCGGAGTTCTGCACGGATAACGGGGCGATGATTGCTTATGCGGGTGCCCAGCGTATGAATGCGGGCCAACGTGACGGCGACCGAATTGTGGCAGTGCCCAGATGGCCGATGGACAGCTTGCCCCCACTTACTGAAGCGCGGCAGATAGGGCTTATTGATTGACCTGCAGTGGGGCAGGTCTAAAGGCCGGTTTCCCGCCCCTGGGCGAGCCGGATCAGATTGTTCCGGTGACGCACAACGATCAGAATTGCGAGTAAGCCGAACAACGGAAGATTTTCTGGCTCTATGAACGCGCTGATGGCGGGGCCGCTGATGATGGCTATCACCGATGCCAGTGCAGAGATTCGCCAGCGCCATAGCACCAGCAGCCATAAGGCTGCCATTGCGAGGGTTGTGACTGGCGCAAGGGCCAAGCCTGCACCCAGAGCGGTCGCAACGCCTTTGCCGCCTTTAAATCGATAGAATGCCGGAATCATATGTCCGGTAACGGCGCACAGCGCGACCATTGCCTGGACCATTGGAGACAGCCCTGCGTGGTGCGCGAGCCAAACAGGCAGCCAGCCCTTAGCTGCATCCAGGGCCAGAGTGAGCAGGGCAGGTAACCAGCCGCCAGTTCGGTATACGTTAGTGGCGCCGGGATTCCCAGAGCCCTGTGCGCGAGGGTCGGGCAGGCCTAAAAGCTGACAAACTGGCAGTGCAAATAGCACCGAGCCGGCCAAATAGGCAGCCATACATAGCAGAACAGTTACTACCGGGTCACTCAGGGCCATTTTGCGAGCTCGGAGACGAAGACGTATCAGGGTGATGTGTGCGAAAATGCCGGCCCTAAATTTGCAGGCTGGTGTGGTTACAGTATCCGCAGTCTGTACGTTATTCAATCAGAAGTGTGTGGGATCGTCCCGGGAGCCACCTTGGCAGACAGTGTTTTGATCGAAGGCTTGGTTGTAGAAACCGTGGTGGGCGTATACGACTGGGAGCGTGAAGTAACCCAGACGCTAGTTGTGGATCTTGAGATGGCTTGGGATATCCGCATTCCAGGGGCGTCTGATAATGTGGCAGATGCACTTGATTACGCATCGGTCAGTGAGTGTACCGAGCGCTGCCTGAAGGAGCTCAGGCCGAAGTTGCTTGAGCACGGAGCAGAGGTTCTGGCGGAAGTTTTGCAGCGGGAGTTCGGCGTTGGCTGGCTTCGGATAACGTTGCGTAAGCCCGGAGCTGTGCCTGCTGCCCGGTCTGTGGGTGTTTGCATTGAAAGGCCAGCTTTGAAGGGAGTTCGGTAATGCCAGATCAGATTCCAGTTTATATCAGCATTGGCAGTAATATTGACAGAGAACGCTATGTTCGTGCGGCTTTAGATGCCTTAGCGAGATGGTTTGGCGAGCTGGGTATTTCTCCAGTGTATGAAAGCGAGGCTGTAGGGTTTGACGGCTCGCCGTTTCTAAACCTGGTTGTTAGCGTGAAAACCAGCCTATCTGTGGGTGAGCTGTCACGGCAGTTCAAACAGTTGGAGGCAGAAAACGGCCGTCACCCGGAAGCCCCGAAATTCAGTGCAAGAACGCTGGATCTCGATATTCTGACCTACGGGGAGGCCGTGGGCAGGATGGATGGCGTGGAGTTGCCGAGAAATGAGATTCTCAAGAATGCCTTTGTGTTGCGCCCGCTGGCAGATCTGGCGCCTACAGTGAAGCACCCGGTGTGCCGGAAGAGCTATCTTGAGCTGTGGCGGGCATACAGCACCGGCCAGAAGCTGTGGCCGGTGGATTTTAACTGGCAGGGACGAGCGATTTCACAGGCGGTTGGCTGAGCGGAACAGCTTAATTAGATTGTCTGTAGCACTGTCACTTTCCGTGCCCGCTGTATTTGATTTCAATAGCCTTGGCAAAATATCCTGGCCAAGCTGTTTGCCCAGTTCAACGCCCCACTGATCAAACGAATCAACATCCCAAATCACGCCCTGCACAAAGGTGCGATGCTCGTAAAGCGCGATCAGCGCACCCACGGTTTCCGGTGTCACCTTTTCCATCATCAGCGTGTTGCTTGGCTGATTTCCAGGGATCACCTTGTGTGGTGCCAATTGTTCAATGTCTTTTTTGCTCGTGCCACTGGCTGCCAACTCGGCTTTTGCTTCCTCGAGGCTCCTTCCTGTCATCATCGCGCGGGACTGGCCCAGACAATTGGCAAAAAGATCTGCATGGTGCGTTGCGACCGGGTTGTGAGTCTGTAATGGGATAATGAAGTCTGCTGGAAGCAGTCGCGTACCTTGGTGAATCAGCTGATGGTAGGCGTGCTGGCCATTGGCGCCCACACCACCCCAGATAACAGGCCCTGATTGGTATTCTAGGACTTCTCCGTGCTGATTTACCCGTTTGCCGTTGCTCTCCATATCCAGTTGTTGAAGGTGGTCCGGTAAGCTGCGTAGGTAGTGGTCGTAAGGCAGTATGGCATGGGTTTCTGCGCCCCAGAAGTTGTTATACCAAATGCTTAGCATGGCCATAACAACAGGTAGGTTCTTTTCTAAGGGCGCGTCCCGGAAGTGGATGTCCATGGCGTGAGCCCCGGCCAGTAGTGCCCGAAAGTTGTCCATGCCGATTGTAAGCGCAACGGGCAGCCCGATAGCTGACCAAAGAGAGTATCGCCCGCCAACCCAGTCCCACATGGGGAATACGTTGTCGGGATCAATTCCAAAATCCTGGGCCGCAGCCTTATTGGCTGTAACCGCCATAAAGTGGCTGGCAACCGCCTGCTCATTGCCGCTGCGCTCGATGAACCATCCGCGGGCGACCTTGCTGTTCTCCAAGGTTTCGCGAGTGCCAAAGGATTTCGACTGAACCAGGAATAGCGTGGTCTCAGGGTTTATTTTCGCCAGGGTTTCGCAGATTTCTGTGCCGTCAATGTTGGCCACGTAGTGGCAACGAAGGCCCGATGATTGGTATGGCTGTAGTGCCTCAGACACCAATTTGGGGCCCAGAAAAGAGCCACCGATGCCAATGCTGACAACATCGGTAAATGCTTTGCCGGTATAGCCGGTGCGCGACTGGTCCAGCACCTCCTGAACGAAAGTGTCCATGCGGGCCAATGTTGCGTTTACTTCTGCGATCACATCCTGACCATCGATTATAATGGTGTCGGTGCCAGGGTTGCGTAGGGCCGTGTGCAGTGCAGGGCGATCTTCAGTAACGTTCACCTTCTCCCCGCGAAGCAGGGCCGCCCTGCGATCTTCCAGCCTGCAGCGGCGAGCCAGCGCTACCAGGGCCTCGAACACATCATCTGTTAGCCGGTTTCTGGAGAAATCCAGAGATAAGCCAGCACCGTCGATGAAATAACGTGTTGCTCTTTCTGGATCTGCTGCAAAGAGCGCCCTCATGGGGCGGTTTTGCAGGCGTTCCCGGCAAGCCATCAGTTCTTGCCATTCGGGTGAGGCTGTTAGTGGTGTGTGTTGCGAGGTCATCAGAGAGTCCTTTCCTGGTGGATTAGCATAATATCTCAGCGGGTTACTGAGATATTATCAATCAGCCGGGTGGTGCCAAGGAACGCAGCAACCAGTAGTGTAATGTCGCTGTCTTCCGGCGTCGCGGGTTTCAGGGTCTGGCTGTTTGCAATGTTGAAGTAATCTAGGCGCAGGCCAGCATCGCGCACACTGTCACCCGCCTCTTGTGCAAGTACTTGAAGGTCGTCTCGTCCATCGGCGATCTTCGCTGCAGTGGTTTGTAGTATCTGGTAAATAACGGGAGCTAGCTTACGTTCTTCATCGGAGAGATAGCCGTTGCGTGAGCTTTTGGCTAGACCGTCGTCGTCCCGGACGGTGGACGCACCAATTACCTCAACCGGAATCATCAGGTCCTGCGTCATTTTGCGGATGACCGCCAGCTGCTGGAAATCTTTCTCACCGAACACGGCAAAGTCAGGCTGGATCATGTTAAATAGCACAGACACCACCGTTGCGACACCTTCGAAGTGCCCTGGGCGACTGGCTCCGCAATGCCCCTCACTGACTTCTGGAACGACTATCCGCGTGTGTCGGGCAAGGCCGTCTGGATAGACTTCTTCGGCAGAAGGTGCAAATACCAGAGTGTTTCCGGCAGCGTCGAGTTTCTCTTGATCACCAATCAGGGTTTGAGGGTAGGTGTCGAGATCTTCATTGGCGCCAAACTGCATCGGATTGACAAAAATGCTGGTGATCACAATATCTGCCGCTTCGGCAGCTTTGCGAACCAGTGAGATATGTCCCTCATGCAGGTTCCCCATGGTGGGTACCAGGCCGATGGTTTTTTCTTGCTGGCGGTAACCGCGGAGGATGGCGCGCAGCTCCTTCAGTGAATGGACGGTTCTCATGCCTTGAACGTATGCTCCGCGGCGGGGAATGTTCGCTCACGCACTGCTTTTGCGTAGGCGGTAATGGCTTCCTGGATAGAGTCGGTCTCTGCCAGGAAATTTTTCACGAAACGTGGCTTACGACCTGTGGTAACGCCCAGCATGTCGTGCAGTACGAGAATCTGACCGTCGGTATCTGCGCCTGCGCCAATACCGATAACAGGAGCTTTAACGGCCTGGGCAATCCGGGCTGCCAGAGGGGCAGGAACACATTCCAGCAAAATGACGTCCGCACCGGCTGCTTCTAGTTCGCAGGCGTGCTCTATCATCATTTCTGCCGCTTTATCGTCACGGCCTTGAACCTTGTAACCGCCAAATTTGTTAACGAACTGCGGTGTCAGGCCTAAGTGGGCACATACGGGAACCGCTCGTTCACTCAGTGCGGTGATGGTTTCTTTCATCCAGTTGGTGCCTTCCAGCTTAACCATGTGGGCACCCGCCCGCATGAGCTCTGCGGCGTTCTCTAAGGCCGCATCCACCGTGCCGTAACTCATGAATGGCATATCTGCCATGATCAGCGAGCCACGGTTGCCCTTGGCGACACAGGTAGTGTGGTAAACGATTTGATCCATGGTGACCGGTAGGGTGCTGTCATGACCTTGTAAAACCATGCCGAGCGAGTCGCCAATCAAGATAACGTCCACCCCAGCTTCACTGACTACCTGGGCAAAGGTTGCATCATAAGAGGTGAGGGCGGAGAAAGCTTCGCCCTTTTGCTTGTATTCCCGCAGGGTGTTGATGGTAACAGCCATAAAATCCTTGCCTTTTGGGTAGGTGGGCCAAGACCGTGCCGAGATAATCGGCGTTCAGTTTCTAAGGGTAATCCGGAGGTGGAAGTCTGCGCAACTGGTTGTCTGGGCATTGTGCTCTCAGGGTAGCAATTGCGGTTCCTTCTGGCAGCGTTAGATCAGGTTTCAGATCCAGCAAAGGCTGAAGCACAAAATCGCGGTTAGGGAGTTCTCGGTGGGGAACGGTAAGCCGGTCGTCATCCAACGTTTGATTGCCGAATACCAGAAGATCGAGATCCAGCGTGCGTGGGCCCCAGTGCTTAAGTCGTTCCCGTCCGTGCGCCTGTTCGATGGCTTGAAGCTGGTCGAGCAGGGTGTGGGGAGCAAGCTCGGTGCGGAGCCATACTGCGCCGTTCACAAAATCCGGTTGATCTTGTGGGCCCACCGGACGGCTGGCATAAAACGGCGACTGCGCGACAAGTGTGGTGTTTGGTAGCGCAGCCAATTCCGCTACAGCCTTTGCCAGCTGGGTTGTGGGTTCTTGCAGGTTGCTGCCCAGACCAATGAAGGCGTCCGTTTTCATTAGGGCGTGGGCCGCTGAACCGGTTTGCGGCGGCGCCGTTTTTTCGGTGCGTCGTTGCTGAGATCTGAAAGCATGCGTTCTTGCCCACGCTCATCCAAACGTTGAAATTCAGTCCACCATTTACCCAGGCCCGGTTCGATTTCGCCACAGGCCTCCCGAACCAACAGGAAGTCATAGGCCGCACGGAATCTTGGGTGGCTCATGGTTACAAAAGCTCGCTTGCCCTGACGACGGGGCAGGCGCATTTGGAGTTCCCAGATTTCCTTCATGGGGCCCGAGAATCGCTTGGGTATAGAGGTTGCCTGTACCTGGCGCCCAATAACTTTGCCAATGGCTCCGTGGAGTGCCGGTTGCACCGGCTCGCCGCTATCTTGGCGGTGGTTCCACTCTCTTTGCAGCGCGGGCCAGAGCATGGCGGCAAATAAGAAATAGGGGGTAACGGATTTTCCTTGGGCGATGCGGGCGTCGGTGTTGCGCAGAGCTTGACGAATCAGCTCGTCCGGTTCACCGGCCTCAATGGCCCTCACGGTTTCGGGAAACAGGGGTGCCAGCAAATTGTAGCGAGTAAGAAGGTCGTAGGTGGCCTCGCCGTGACCGGCAGAGAACAGCTTTAGCACTTCTTCGAACAGGCGAGCAGACGGAATGTGAGTCAGTAACGGTGCCAGTTCCCGGATGGGGGCTTCGGTGTCTGGCTCTATGTCAAAGCCTAGCTTGGCGGCGAAGCGGATAGCACGAAGCATGCGCACTGGATCTTCCCGATAACGGGTTTCTGGGTCGCCAATCAGGCGCAACTGCCGGTTGCGGAGGTCTTCAGTGCCATTGGCAAAGTCAATGACGGTAAAGTCGCGGATGCAGTAATAAAGAGCGTTGACCGTGAAATCCCGGCGCAAGGCATCTTCTTCCTGGTTGCCGTAAACGTTGTCCCTCAGTAGCAGCCCGTGCTCGCTGGTTTTGCGATCATCATCGGCGCTGTCTTTGTCGGCCTGGGTTGCGTTGCCACGGAACGTGGTCACCTCAATGATTTCGCGCCCGAACACCACGTGCACGATCCGAAAACGCCGGCCTATTAAACGGGAGTTTCGGAACAGGTCGTGCACTTCTTCTGGGGTGGCGTTGGTGGCTATATCAAAATCTTTGGGGCGCTGCCCCAGAAGAATGTCGCGCACACCGCCGCCTACCAAATAAGCGTCATAGCCGGATTTGTTGAGCCGGCTGAGGACCTTTTTGGCAGGCTCGCTGATAACAGAGCGTGAGACATTATGCTGGTCTCTGGGGATTTCCCGTCGCTGGTAGGCTCGTGCCTTTTTCTTCCCGTTTCCGGGAATGAACGAGCGGAGCTTATCAACGGACTGCTCTAGGATTGAGGAGAATGTTTTTGACATTGAAATCCGTGGTTGCGTTGAGCAAAACCGAGAGTCTAACGGTTTGAGCAGGATTTGCACACGTTTAGCATACCCCAGATAATCAAAAGGCGGATCCGCTTTCGCGAATCCGCCCTCAAAACGTTGACGATCTGCATTGTTTTTATTGTTTGCCGGGATTTTTCTTCGTTTTTG
>NZ_JBQDKB010000084.1:0-6438 GCF_052094685.1 Marinobacter sp. | reverse complement strand
ATATCCCCAAAATTAGGGCTTCTCAGCAGTGCAAACGGAAAGCTTTGAACACAATGAGCAGTCAAAGACATCGAGCAAGTCATTGGTAGGTGCGGCGTCACCTCAGGGGTGATTCTTCTCTGCATCTCTACAACTCACACGTGCCAAGGGACTACCAAAAAAGCAAAGTACCCAAAACACTCAGTTCGCTCACGTTCTATTTTTGTTTTTGTTGCTGAACGTCTTCCCGCAGCTTTTTGTTTTTGTTGAGGCGCTGCTTTGTCACTGTTGTTTTTGTTGTTGTGCACTTAAATAGATTGCAGTTGGCGTGCCACTTTTTTAAAACCTTTTGTTAACAGTAAGTTATGATTTTTCTGAGTGTAGGTGTTACCCCATACGCACTATAAGTGTTACCCGTAATAGGTGGTTTCTCTATGGAGTGTTACCGGGGGGAACACGCGGTAACAGTTGAGGGCAGTTTCATTTTTTCCGGGGTATGCCAAGGCGCTGCCGACGTTCCCAAAGGGATTTTCGGCTGATGCCCAGTTTTTGGGCCAACTCGGTTTCGCTCATGCGATCCTGGTTTTCCAGAACAAAGTGTTGGAAGTAGTCTTCTAGGGAAAGATCGTTGGTGTTGTCTGCTTCCCGAGTGTGAAGTTGCTCATTGTTGCCTTCCACCAGTGTTTCAGGGATGTACTCATCACTCCCTTCGCTGTCGAGATCCAGTAAAGACGGTGTAATTACATCGCCGTCGCAGAGGATGCTGGCTCGCTCAATCGCATTTTCCAACTCCCGTACGTTGCCAGGCCAGCGGTGCCGTTCTAGCGCGCGCATGGCTTCCGGGCTGAGGTTCAGGTTCGGCTTGCCCATCTTGTTGCCTTGGGAAGTAAGGAAGCGTCGGGTAAGTCCCAAAATGTCACTTTGGCGTTCGCGCAAGGGCGGAATCCGTATTTGCATCACATTTAGGCGATAGTAAAGGTCTTCCCGAAATCCACCCGTGCGGGTCATTGCTTTCAGGTTTCGGTGAGTAGCGGCGATCATCCGCACGTTCACTTTTCGGCTTTGAGTTGAACCAACCTTGCGGATCTCGCCTTCCTGTAGCACTCGCAGCAGTCGTGCCTGTGCTTCGGCTGGTAGCTCTCCGATTTCGTCCAAAAATAGGCTGCCACCATCTGCGGCCTCAATCAGACCGGTTCTTGCTGACACGGCGCCGGTAAAGGCGCCTTTTTCATGGCCGAACAGTTCGGATTCTATGAGGCTTTCCGGGATGGCCGCGCAGTTTACCGATATCAGTGGGTTTGCTGCGCGTGGGCTTGAGAGATGCAGAGCCCTGGCAACAAGCTCTTTACCGGTGCCCGATTCGCCCTGCACAAGCACGGTGGCTTCTGTGGGTGCTACTTTGCGTATAAGCGTGAATACCCGCTGCATGGGTTCGCATTGGCCGTACATAATGCTGGCAGGGTCACCGTTTTCTGACGGTGCTGCGGCATCTCCCTGGCGTTCTGAGGCTGATGACATGGTGCGAGCGAGAATGCCTTCCACGGCTGCTAACATCTCATCGTGATCAAACGGCTTGGCTATGTACTCAACGGCGCCCATTTTCATGGAGTCTACGGCAGAGCGCAGGCTGGCGTAGCTGGTCATGATCAGTACCGGTGTGTTCGGCGCTCGGTTGATCAGCTCCGTGCCGGCAGCGCCGGGGAGGCGCAGGTCTGAAATGATCAGGTCAAACTGATCCGGTTCGTGGCGCTGCTCTGCTTCTTCGACAGAGCCGACATCGTCAACGTCATAGCCCGCATGTAACAACAATTTGCGAACAGCTGAACGAATAATGTCTTCATCTTCCACGATCAAAATTCGGGGCATAGCAGTCTCAGAACCTTTCGTTCGGGCGGATGGCGGAGTTGTCTGTCTCCGGCTCATAAGCTGGCAGTTTCAGTCGGACACAGGTGCCGCGACCGGTTGCCGGGTCTGCGGGGCTTTCTACCTGAATGTTGCCGTAGTGTTCTTCAATAATGCTGTACACCAGGGACAAACCAAGGCCGGTTCCTTTGCTGGTTGCCTTGGTGGTGTAGAAGGGCTCGAAGACGTGGTCAAGCTGATCCACGGGTATACCCGAGCCCTGATCAACGACCTCGATGATAGCCGAGTAATCGTCTTCCTTGCCAGCAACCCGAACAAAGCCCCCCTCGGGAGAAGCATCCCGAGCGTTGGCCAGAAGATTGACAAAAACCTGCAAAAGCCGCTGTTCGTCGCCCAGTATCAGAAGCGTTGCAGGGCAGTCATTGGTGTAGTGAATGCCAAGACCCTGGTCGCTCAGAGACAAAAGGTTGATAGATTCGTCCACACAGCGTCGGATGCTCACAGGCTCATATAAGTTGGCTTGGGAGTGGTTTCCGGTGCGGGCGAAGTTCATTAGCGATTGCAGAATGGTTGATATGCGCCGAGTCTGCTGCTGAATCTGGCTGGCTGTTTCCAGAATCTCCGGGTTGTCGGTTTCGAGCTTGAGGTTCTGAGCCAGTGAGGAGATGCCTGTTACCGGGTTGCCGATTTCGTGGGCAACGCCCGCCGCTAGACGCCCAACGGATGCCAGGCGCTCGCTGTGCATCAACTCGTCTTCCAGCAACCGGGTTTCGGTTTGGTCTTCTACCAGAATAATGCTGCCGCCATCCGGGTGATCTGGGCCGCTCAAGGCGGCTTTGTGGAGGTTCAGCCAGTGGGGTCGGCCTTTTAGATCCAGCCGATGTTTGTAGCGGTGTTGGTCTTCTCCACTGTTGAAATCATCCAGCAGATGATGCCAATGGTCAGGAAGTGCCATTAACCTCGCACCGACAACATCATCGGCGGTGATGCCAGTCAGCTCTTCAATAGCTTGGTTCCACATCAGGATTTCACCATCCTCGCCCACGGAGCAGGCGGGGATTGGAAGGTTCTGAAGAGTTTGCCGATAGTGTCGGCGCAGGTTATCTAATTCGCCTGCCAGCCCAGTGAGCCTGTTCTGGTAGTCTCCCAGCGCACGCTCCACGTACCTGATATCTTGGGCGGTGCCACCCCGGGCCAGAGGTTTAAAACCTAGGTGGCGTTTGACCATATCCCGGGCAACTGAGGGCCCCAGTAACCCAGACAGATTGATTTCAACTTGATCGCGCAGCCGTCTGAGCTGATAAGGCCGGTATTCAACATTCGGTAGTCTTAATTGCCCCAGCGCACGTTTTATTTCTCGCTTGGCCGCATCGTAACCAAGGGGCTCGGCTAGCTGTCGCACAAAATCGGCGGAGGAGCTTGCCAATAGCTCGCGGCGCTGTGGGCGTGATAGCGCCCCCATAGAGCAGGCCTGGGCAGCGCTGGTTTCTTCGTTGGTGCTGGTGCTAAGTACTGAAATTAGCGTAAAAACCGACACGTTTGCCGTTAGGCTGACAAACGTAAATATGTGCCAGTTGCTGTAATCCGGGATAATCGGCGCGTTCAGCCATTCCAGCAGGTTGGCAGTGTGGGAGAAAGGTAATACCAGGGTAACCAGCCAGATAGCCAGGCCGACAGTCAGTCCGGCAATCAGCCCGCGACGGTTGCCTTCCGGCCAGTAGATGACGCCCAGGGCGCCCGGCAGCAGTTGCAGTGTTCCGGCAAGGGAAATGGCTCCGAGGATGGATAAGTCCAGGTTTTTGCCGAGGGTTTCGTGGAACAGCAAAGCCAGAAGAATGATCGCGGCGATCAGCAGGCGCTTTACCCACTGCAGCCAGCGGTAAATATCACCCTGATCTTTTGGAGTTTTAATGGGCAGAACCATGTGGTTCAAAACCATGCCGGCCAACGCCAGGGTGCTCACGATCATCAAGCCGCTGGCGGCAGACAGTCCCGCAATGTACATGAGTAAGGTTAGTGCGGGGCTTTCTAGCGCTTGAGCAACGCCAATAATGTAAAAGTTGGCGCCGGTGGTGACGCCCAGTGCCTGGCCTCCCCAAAGAATCAGCGGCACCGGAATGCCCAGCAGCAACAGATAAAGCGGCAGCCCCCAGCTAGCTTTCGCCAATGCTTTGGGTGATGGATTCTCGCTGAATGTCATGTGGTACATGTGCGGCAACACCAGGGCACCTGCAAAGGACATCAACATAAGCGCGCGCCAGCTACCATCGTCGATGCTCAGCGACATGGTCGCTATCGAAGTGGCATTGTTGCTTTCAAGCCAGGCGTCTAAGCCGCCCATGCCGTCGAATACGCCAAAAAGCACAACGCCGCCAATCACCAACAAAGCGACCAGTTTCACCAGAGAATCGAAGGCAATGGCCAGCACCAGGCCTGGGTGGTTGTCTGCCTCTTGATGGCGTCGGGCGCCAAAAAGCATGGCAAACAATACAACGATTAGGCTGAACATAACGCTGATCAGATGCGGAGACGTGTCTGGCGCAAGAATGCTGGCAGATGTGGAAACTGCCTGTATCTGCATGCTTAGTAGCGACAGTATAGCGCCGCCAGAGCACAGGGTAACAAGCGTGCCGGCCCACTGGCTGCGATATCGGTAAGCGAATAAATCTGCCAGAGAGGTCAGTTGGTAGGCGCGGCCTATCCGCATGATCGGATTGAGTAGAACTGGGGCCAATAAAAATGCGCCACTGATCCCGAGATAGTAGGCAAGAAAGCCGTAACCGGATTCTGCGGCCAAGCCAACAGCTGCATACACAGCCCAAATGCCGGCGTAAACGCCCAGGCTGAGTGTGTAGACAAGCGGGTGGCGAACCCAGTGCCTGGGCAGCATGTCTCGCTCGGTTATCCAAGCGACGCCGAATAGGACAACAAGGTATAACAGGCTGGCAAACAGCAGCCCAGAAGCGCTAAAACTCATTCGGATCCCGTCGCCATTCTAACCAGAACCCAACGGCAATAAGACCTGCCCAAATCAGGAAGGGGCTGTACCAAGCGTTACCGGGGGAGGTCCACCAGTCGAGAATGTTGGGTGAAAAGATATAGATGGCCAGAACCAGCAAAAAAACCAGTCGGTAGATATACATCAGGCATGCGATCCGCGCTGGGGTTTGTGAAAGGCTTTATACCACGACAGTCACCGGGATGTCAGGTGAACGGCCCCGCGATTCCAGTGCGTACTGGCCCATTTAAGTAGATTTTCCAGAGGCTCAGTCCGTAGCGATCGAGGTGGTTGTTGGTTTAGGGCCTCCAGCGCAGCAAAAAGGTTTTCTACCGGCGTATGATTATCCAGCGCCGGCGCATGGTTCTGCTTGGATAACTTCTGTCCGTGATCGTTAACAATCACGGGAATGTGGAGCCAGTGTGGTGGTGTTGCCTCAAGCGCACGGTAAATCTGTAATTGCTGAGCGGTCATGTCCAGCAGATCTGAGCCGCGTACCACATCGGTAACGCCTTGATCGATATCGTCTACCACTACCGCAAGCTGGTAGGCAAAAAAGCCCTCTTTGCGCAGCATAACCGGGTCATCAATTTCGGCTTGGACAGCCTGATGCTGTGGCCCCAGTAGCTGATCATGCCATTGGCATTGATCGTCGTTGAGCACAAAGCGTATAGCGAAGGGCTGGTCGCGAGTTGTGTCATCGTTTCGGCAGCGCAATGGGTGTCTGCCATTATTGGCTTGTAGCTGTTTGCGTGAACAGCTACAGCGATAGGCGTAGCCTTTGTACAGCAGGTGCTCAATAGCTGCGTGGTAGGCTTCATGGCGACGAGACTGGAAGTGCACTGGCTCGTCTGGAAATAGCCCGTGGGCGTCAAGGCTGGTAAGGATTTGGCCTGTGGCTTCTGCCGGTTCCCTCAGAGGGTCGAGATCCTCAATGCGAATTAACCACTGCCCGTTCTGGGACTTAGCTTCCAGATAGCTTGCCAGCGCTGTAACCAGCGAACCGAAATGAAGCGGACCTGTGGGGGAGGGCGCAAAGCGGCCTCGGTATTGGCGCAGCTTGGTCATTGATAGGGCGAGTTGGCCGGCTGTGCCTTAACAGACTGCGCCGGCCAGGTCGGGTTTGCCGTCTTAGATGCCAGTTTGGCGCTCGCGGATTTCAGCAAGAGTTTTGCAGTCAATGCACAGTGTCGCGGTCGGGCGTGCCTCAAGGCGACGAATACCGATTTCTACACCGCACTGATCGCAAAAACCATAGTCGTCTTTGTCGATGCGATCGTTCGTTTGATCGATTTTCTTGATCAGCTTGCGCTCACGATCACGGGTGCGCAGTTCCAAGCTGAACTCTTCCTCCTGGGTTGCGCGATCACTGGGATCTGCGTAGTTTGCAGCATCTTCCTGCATGTGGTGCATGGTGCGGTCCACTTCTTCCATCAGCTCCTGCTTCCATTGCAGCAGCAAATTTTTGAAGTGCTCTAACATCTCTGCACTCATGTACTCTTCACCCTTTTTCATTTCATAAGGGGTGAAGTTCGTAAAACGTTCGCGTGATTGGTCTGCTGTGGTTGCCATATGACCCGGCCTCTTTTTATATACCT
>NZ_JBQDKB010000083.1:0-15599 GCF_052094685.1 Marinobacter sp. | reverse complement strand
GCAGACGTCGCCGGTGAAGTCTACGAAGCTTTTTTCGTCGAAGTTTTTGGGGTCGACGGTGGCCGAATGCACGTTGGTGAAGATTTTGAATTCGTTGCTGCAACGTACGTCGTAGCCGTAGCTAGAGGTGCCGTAGGAGATGACTTTGCCTTTATCCGTTTCACGAACCTGACCGCTTTCGAACGGTTCGATCATGCCGTGCTGTTCGGACATGCGGCGAATCCACTTATCGGATTTGATGCTCATGGGTGAAGTCTCGTAGCCACTGGGGGAAATTGGGGCGTAGTTTACCTGTTCGCTTGGGTTCTGTCGAAGCTTCGCTGTGTGCCCTTAAGCCTGCTGGTTTGGGGGCTGTGGAGGCGGGGAATTTGTCCCAAAACACGCTACAAGCACATCCATGTGCGCTTGTTTCGGGCCGTCCATGGCCCTCTACAGTTTTGGAACAAATGCCCCGCCTCCACGAGTCAGTCTTAGTGCTGTTCGCCGCGCTCAGCCAACCATGCTTAATGCGGCTTTACAGACATGCTCGAAATGGAGCCGCTGAGGTTGCGTTCCCGCGTTGAAAGCTCTGCACCCACCCTGCGGGCGATGTCGCCGTAACGGCGGGCCACTTCTGAATCTGGTTCTGCCACTACCGTAGGTTGGCCGCTGTCGGTTTGTTCGCGGATGGTCATGTGCAAGGGCAGTTGGCCCAGCAGGGTTGTTTCGTATTCGTCGGCAATGCGTTCGCCGCCGCCTTCGCCGAACAGGTGTTCTTCGTGGCCGCAGTTACTGCAGATGTGCACGCTCATGTTTTCCACAATGCCGAGAACGGGGATGTCGACTTTGCGGAACATTTCTATACCGCGTTTGCCATCAAGCAGTGCGATATCTTGGGGTGTGGTGACGATAACGGCGCCGGTTACGGGGACTTTTTGGGCCAAGGTGAGCTGGATGTCGCCGGTGCCCGGTGGCATGTCGACAATGAGGTAGTCGAGTTCGTTCCACAGGGTTTGCTGCAATAGCTGCATGACGGCACCGCTAACCATGGGGCCGCGCCATACCATGGGGGTTTTGTCGGTGGTTACGAAGGCCATGGACATGGCTTGTAGGCCGTGGGCCTCCATGGGCAGGAAGTACTTTTCTTCCCGTGTGTCTGGGCGTTTGCCGTTGGGAACGCCGAGCATCATGCCGATGCTGGGGCCGTAGATGTCAGCATCCAGAACGCCTACGCGGGCGCCTTCGGCTTGCAGTGCCAAGGCCAGGTTAACGGCGGTGGTGGATTTGCCAACGCCGCCTTTGCCGGAGGCAACGGCAATGATATTTTTGACACCGGGAACAGACGGCAGGTCTTTCTGAACTTTGTAGGAGTGAATTTTTTGGGCCACGTGAACATCGGCCGCTTCCACTCCGGCAACGCTTTCCAGGGCGTTGGTAACCAGTTGTTTCAGGCCTCCCGCAATGCCTTTAGAGGGATATGGCAGCTCTACCATTAGGGTTACTTTGCCTGCTTCATCCGCGACCAGCGACTTTATGGCACCCAGGTCGTACAGATCCTTTTCCAGGTACGGGTCTCGGTATTCACGAACCGCAGCTTGCAGGGCCTGCTCTGAAATCTGTGTCATCTCATTCTCCGGACTTAGCTCATACTGATTTTTCAGTATGAAAACAGGTGTTTCGGGTGAAAATTTTCTGCTCAAAAGGTATCATCTGGGGCCGTTTCTGACCATACAACCCTATATCTGACGAAAGGTTCGGACACACCATGACGCAAGCGAGTTCAAAGCAACAGCGCGATATTCTGGTTACCAGCGCCCTGCCCTACGCCAATGGCCCCATTCACCTGGGCCATTTGCTGGAATACATTCAAACAGATATTTGGGTGCGCTATCAGAACATGCGAGGCCACAATTGCTACTACGTTTGCGCCGACGATGCTCATGGCACTGCTATTATGCTCCGTGCTGAGCGTGAGGGCATCACCTCTGAGCAACTGATAGATCGGATCCGTGGGGAGCATCAAGAGGATTTCAGCGGTTTTAATATCCACTTTGATAACTACTACACCACCCATTCGGAAGAGAACCGCTATTTTTCCGAGTACATCTACCGGCAGTTGCAGCAAAACGATCATATTGCGACTCGTAAGATCACTCAATCTTTCGATCCCGAGAAGAACATGTTTCTCGCAGATCGGTTTATCAAAGGCACCTGCCCCAAGTGCAAAACCGAGGATCAATACGGTGATAACTGTGAGGCGTGTGGCGCAACTTACACGCCATCTGAGCTGATCAACCCTCGCTCTGCGGTATCTGGCGCTACGCCCATAGAGAAGGAGTCGGAGCACTACTTCTTCAAGCTGCCTGATTTCACCGATTTCCTAACCAAGTGGACCCGTAGCGGCGCGCTGCAGCCACAGGTTGCCAATAAGCTGGCTGAATGGCTTGATGCAGGCCTACAAGAGTGGGACATCAGCCGCGATGCGCCCTATTTTGGTTTTGAAATTCCGGATGCGCCAGGCAAGTTTTTCTATGTTTGGCTGGATGCACCCATTGGCTACCTCGCCAGCTTCAAAAACCTGTGTAACCGCGAAAATATCGACTTTGAACACTTCTGGAAGGTGGACTCCACCGCCGAGGTTTATCACTTTATCGGCAAGGACATCATCAACTTCCACGCTCTGTTCTGGCCCGCAATGCTTCACGACGCTGGCTTCCGCACGCCAACAGCGGTTTGGGCCCACGGCTTTGTGACGGTTAACGGCAAGAAGATGTCGAAGTCCCGGGGTACGTTCATTATGGCCCGCACGTACCTGGATCATCTCAATCCTGAGTATCTGCGTTATTACTTCGCGTCCAAACTTACCGGTGGCGTCGACGACATGGACCTCAACCTGGAGGACTTTGCCGCCAAGGTGAACTCGGATCTCGTGGGTAAGGTGGTCAACATTGCCAGCCGCAGCGCCGGCTTCATTACCAAGCGTTTCGACGGAAAGCTTGGTGAAGTAACCGAGCATGACAAGCTGAAAGAATTCATCGAAGCGGGTAAAGTGCTAGAAGAGCTCTATGAAGCCCGTGAGTTTGGCCGTGCCATGCGTCGCATTATGGAGCTGGCAGATATCGCCAACCAGTATGTGAACGATGAACAACCTTGGGTGATTGCCAAGCAAGAAGGTCAGGATGGAAATCTGCAGGCTATCTGCACCAACGCTCTCAACATGTTTCAGTTGTTGATGACTTACCTTGCGCCGGTATTGCCGGAAACTGCCAAAGCGGCGGAAGCTTTCCTGAATGCGAAGCTTGATTGGAACAACCGCAGTGAACGCCTGGAAAACCACAGCATCAACAAATTCAAGCCATTGATGAGCCGTGTGGACATGGCGCAAATCGAAAAAATGCTCGATGCCTCGAAAGAAGAATTGCCCGCAGCGATTGGCAAGCCGGCAGAGCCCGCTCAGCCCGAGAAAAGCGAAGCCATTGCCGATGAAATAGAATTTGATGACTTCGCGAAAGTAGACCTGCGGGTCGTGAGAATCGTGAAAGCGGAGCATGTTGAAGGTGCCGACAAGCTCCTTCGTTTGACGCTTGATTTGGGACAAGGCGAACGTAACGTGTTTGCGGGTATCAAGTCTGCCTACAATCCGGAGGATCTTGAGGGGCGTCTTACCGTAATGGTAGCCAATCTCAAACCTCGGAAGATGAAATTCGGCATGTCTGAAGGCATGGTTCTGGCAGCTGGACCAGGTGGCAAGGATATCTTCCTTTTGTCGCCAGATTCAGGTTCGACCCCCGGTATGCGGGTAATGTAAACAGAGATCGAGGCAGAGTGCTTCGATGACGCAATGATGACACACTAATGACAGAGTATTTGCTTATATTGGTCAGCACCATTCTGGTGAACAACTTCGTGCTGGTTCAGTTCTTGGGCCTGTGCCCCTTTATGGGGGTTTCAGGCAAGCTGGAAACAGCTATGGGCATGTCCCTGGCCACCACGTTTGTGCTGACCCTGTCGTCGGTGTGCAGTTATCTTGCTTACACCTATCTGCTGGCGCCTCTGGATTTGGCGTTTCTGAAAACCATCACCTTCATTCTGGTTATTGCGGTGGTGGTTCAGTTCACCGAAATGGTGGTGCGTAAAACCAGCCCTCTGCTTTACCGAGTGCTGGGCATATTTCTGCCTCTAATCACTACCAACTGCGCCGTACTCGGCGTGGCACTTCTTAACCTGAATAAAAACAATAACTTCGTTGAATCAGTACTCTACGGTTTTGGCGCCGCTGCCGGCTTTTCGCTGGTACTGGTGTTGTTTGCGGCAATGCGCGAACGTATTGCCGTAGCCGACGTACCCTCCGCCTTCCAAGGTGCGGCTATCGGCATGGTTACCGCAGGGTTGATGTCACTGGCGTTTCTGGGCTTTACCGGCCTGGTCAGCGTTTAACGGAGACGCGTTTTTATGTGGACAGGCATTATTATCGCTGTTCTGGCCTTGCTCGGCCTCGCCTTGGTATTTGGCGCCCTGTTAGGTTTCGCCTCCGAGCGTTTCCGGGTTGAAGGCAACCCTCTGGTGGAGCAAATTGACGGGCTGCTACCACAAACCCAGTGTGGACAGTGTGGGTTTCCTGGCTGCCGCCCCTATGCCGAATCCATTGCCGATGGTGGCCCAATCAACAAGTGCCCACCGGGTGGCGAATCCACCATCAAATCACTGGCAGATCTGCTAGATGTGGAGCCCCAGCCACTGGATGCAGAGCATGGCGTGGAGCAGGCTCGGCGCGTGGCCGTTATCCGTGAAGATGAGTGCATAGGTTGCACTAAATGCATCCAGGCCTGCCCAGTGGACGCCATTCTAGGTGCCGCAAAACACATGCACACGGTTATCGAAAGTGAATGTACAGGTTGCGATTTGTGCGTGGAGCCCTGCCCTGTCGACTGTATCGACATGATAACCATTGAACCGGATATCCGCGGTTGGACCTGGTCTCAGCCTGAGCCAGGCATTATCGCTACGGATCGTCAGGAGGCTAACTCCCAATGACTAAGCTTTGGGACTTTAGCGGCGGCGTTCACCCCGCAGAGCATAAGCAGATTTCAACCAGCCGCCCCATTCAAGTAGCGGGCATTCCCGGGCAGTTGGTGCTGCCACTGCAACAACATATTGGCGAACCCGCAAAGCCAGTAGTAGACATTGGCGACCGCGTACTGAAAGGCCAGAAAATAGCGAACGTTGACCACGGCATGGGCGTTCCGGTGCATGCTCCCACATCTGGCGTGATTGAACGTATCGGCAACCATCCAGTACCACACCCTTCTGGCATGTCGGACACATGCATCGTTTTGATACCCGACGGCAAAGATGAATGGTGCGAACGTTACCCCGTCAGCGACTACCGTAAACTCGACCGAGATCAGGTTTTAGAGATCATCCTATCCGCAGGCATTTCCGGTATGGGCGGCGCCGGCTTCCCCACGAACATCAAACTGAAACCACCTCGGGATCGAAAGGTCGACACCCTGATTCTTAACGGTGCGGAATGTGAGCCCTACATTACCGCCGATGATCTGACCATGCGCGAGCGGGCCGACGAGGTTGTTGCTGGCCTCAAGGTCATGGCCTGGATTCTGCGCCCCGAACGCTGCGTGATTGGCATTGAGGACAACAAGCCCGAGGCCGCCACCGCTCTGCGTGAAGCCATCCAGGGCACCAAAATTGAAATCGCCATCATCCCAACCAAGTATCCCTCTGGTGGTGAAAAGCAGCTGATCCAAATTCTCACCGGCATGGAAGTGCCCAGTGGTGGAATTCCAGCCGACATAGGCGTTATGTGCCAGAACGTTGGGACGGCCCTGGCCGTTGGACAAGCGATTCTTGAGGGCACCCCACTGATCAGTCGCACGGTGACGGCTACGGGTGACGCGGTAGGTAAGCCGGGCAATTTCGAAGTTCTTCTTGGCACGCCTATGGACTATCTGCTTGAACAGGCCTGCCTGCAGCCAGACCGGGCCAACCGCTTGGTTCTTGGCGGCCCCATGATGGGCTATACCCTGACCACCACGGCGGTACCGGTCATCAAAACCAGTAACTGCATTATTGCCGCGACCGCCAGTGAGTTGCCTGCACCACCTCCGGAGCAAGCTTGCATCCGCTGCGGACAGTGCGCGGAAGTCTGCCCCATGGAGCTGCTGCCACAACAGTTGTTTTGGCACGCTAAAGCAACGGAGTTTGAAAAGGCAGAGCATCTGAACCTGTTCGATTGTATCGAATGCGGTGCTTGCTCATACGTCTGCCCCAGCTCTATTCCGCTGGTGCAGTACTACCGCTACGCGAAGGGTGAAATTCGCGTTCAGCGCGCAGAACAACTCAAAGCAGACCGGGCCAGAGAACGCTTCGAAGCTCGACAGGAACGGCTCGACCGCGAGCAGCAAGAGAAGGATCTGCGCCGTAAAGAGCGCGCCAACGCTGCCGCGGAAGCCCAGCTCAAAACGAAGGCCGAAGCTGAAGTGGCTACTGCCAACGGCAAGGCTGTAGATGAGCGAACGGCAAGATCTGCCTTGGTGGAGCAGGCCCTGGCGCGCAAAAAGGCCAGCACCGACGCGGCAAAAGCTCAGGCAGCTGCAGCACCAGCAAAGGAAATGTCCGATATTAAAGCGCTAGAAACGCAATTAACCCAAGCACACGCCAAGCTGGAATCCATGCAAGCCATGCTCGAAGAGGCGAAAGCTCAGCAGGCAGATAACGTGGAAAAACTCGAACGTGCTGTCGCCAAGAACCATGACCGAGTACAACGGGCGGAAGTTGCCCTTGCAGACGCTCGCAAAACGCTGGCGACTGAATCCCAGCCCACCGAACAATAGGAATCAGGCTCAACCTTCATGGCGTTTGTTCAACAGTCCTCACCCCATGCCCATAAGGCACGTCCAACATCCAAGGTGATGCTTTGGGTCATACTCGCGGCATTGCCTGGCTTGCTCGCCCAGACGCTGTTCTTTGGTTGGGGCAACCTGATCAACGTTGTCTGGTGCATTGCGCTTGCTCTGGCCTTTGAGGCGGCCATCCTAAAACTGCGCAATAAGCCTGTCGCATTTGTTCTCAAAGACAACACCGCTGCGGTCACAGGGCTGTTACTGGGGCTTTCATTGCCGCAGTTCGCACCTTATTGGGTATCAGCCGTTGCGGTCATTTCAGCCATCGTGATTGGCAAGCAATTGTATGGCGGGCTAGGCTCCAACCCGTTCAATCCAGCGATGGTAGGCTATGCGCTGGTGCTGATTTCATTCCCGGTTGCCATGACCACCAATTGGGCAGAACCGGCATTGCTATGGAATGGCGCGCCTGGTTTTGGGGACACTTTGTCCGCCATCGCCTCCGGGCAGCAAACAACGGTTGATGGCTGGACCATGGCCACCCCGCTAGACGAATACAAACACAAGATTGCGAACCACACTGCGGCGGAAGTTTTGGCTCACCCCACATTCGGTGAAGGCATTGCCAAAGGCTGGGAGTGGGTCAACGGAGCCTTCTTGGTGGGCGGTCTTATTCTGATCGGCTTGCGGATTATCACTTGGCATATCCCCGTCGCTTTAGTGGCAGCACTGGCGGTAATGAGCTTGGCCTTTGGCAGCAATGCAGATCAATATGCTCCGCTATCACTACACCTGCTGGCCGGTGGCACCATGCTTGGTGCGTTTTTTATTGCAACGGATCCGGTCTCTGCTGCCACCAGTCATCAAGGAAAGCTGATTTACGGCGCAGGGATTGGCATGCTCATTTATCTGATTCGAAGCTGGGGCAACTATCCCGACGCTGTGGCGTTCAGCGTTTTGCTCATGAACTTTGCGGTACCCTTTATCGATCACTACACGCCGCCAAGAACCTACGGGCACCACAAAGCTCGCCGGGGAATGCCCGGTCGGGGCAGGAGCTGAACCATGGCGACTATGATTCAATCCATTCGCCGCAGCGCCATAGGGCTTGGCATTTTTGCGGTTGTTACCGGCGGCACAATTGCGGTTACCCAGTCACTAACCGAGGAGCGGATCACCAAGCAGGCAGCCAGAGCAGAAGCCAAGGCGCTGTTTGAAATTATCCCTGAAAGCGCCCATAACAACGATTTGCTAAAGGACACAGTAGCTCTGCCCGCTAGCAACCGGCTAGCCACAGAGAAACCGGTGACCGCGTGGATAGCACGCCAAGACGGACAACCTATCGGCATGATCATGCCCGCCATTGCACCAGATGGTTATTCCGGCCCTATAAAACTGCTTGTAGGCGTAGATCTTAAAGGTACTGTTCTGGGCGTTCGGGTTATCGGCCACAAAGAAACTCCAGGGCTGGGCGACCGAATTGAAACCAGGAAATCTGACTGGATCAAAGAGTTTGAGGGACGCTCACTCGGCAACCCAGCGCCACGGGAATGGAATGTTAAGAAGAACGGCGGCGTTTTTGACCAGTTTACTGGCGCCACAATCACCCCTCGGGCGGTGGTGAAAGCGGTTAAAAATTCCTTAACCTATTTCCGAAAACACCAACAGGTCATCCAGGCTCAACTGAACAAAACCCCACCAGGGCTTGGCCCTGAGATCACACCCGGGGATCTAACAGACGAATCCCTGAATGTGGAGCAACCCTAACTATGGCAACCAAGACTTCCGGTGAAATTATCCGTGACGGGCTTTGGGACAACAACCCGGCGCTAGTGCAGGTCCTAGGGCTGTGCCCTCTCCTTGCTGTCACCAGCACCGTCGTAAACGCCATCGGCCTAGGGCTGGCAACCCTAATGGTATTAATGGGGTCCAACCTGGCTGTGTCGCTGATTCGAAACTTTGTCAGCGAATCCGTTCGCTTGCCCGCATTCGTGATGATTATCGCCTCATTTGTAACCTGCGCTGAGTTACTTATGCAGGCATACACCTACGAGCTATACCAAATTCTCGGCATCTTTATCCCTCTCATCGTCACCAACTGCGCCATTCTTGGCCGTGCCGATGCGTTTGCTTCACGCAACGCGCCTGGCCCTGCACTACTTGATGGCGCAATGATGGGCGCTGGCTTCTTTATAGTGCTTGTTATTCTTGGTGGTATGCGTGAACTGATCGGTCAAGGCACTTTGTTTGTCGATATGCACTTACTGCTGGGCCCCATGGCTGCCAACTGGGTGGTAGAACCCTTTGCCAACTACCCAGACATGCTATTTATGGTGTTACCGCCAGGCGCGTTCGTAGGCCTTGGTTTGTTGATTGCTCTAAAAAATGGCATAGACAACCACCTCAAAGAACGCCAATCAGCGGCTCAACCCGCAGCAACGCCCGGTAGCAAGCGTGTGCGAGTTACCGGAAACGTCTCATGATCCGCGACCAGAGTTGTCATAAAACACAATGAACAAAGCCAAACGCCTGGAAATTTTCACCCGATTGCGGGAAGCCAACCCCAACCCAACAACGGAGCTGAACTACAGTGATTCGTTTGAGTTGCTCATTGCGGTTATTCTCTCCGCGCAAGCAACGGATGTAGGGGTCAACAAGGCTACAGACAAGCTCTACCCGGTCGCTAACACACCAGAAGCCATATTGGCACTTGGTGTAGATGGCCTAAAGGAATACATCAAGACAATCGGGCTATTTAACAGCAAAGCAGAGAACGTGATCAAAACCTGCCGTATGCTTATCGAAAAGCACAACAGCATTGTTCCAGACAACCGGGAAGATCTGGAAGCCCTGCCTGGGGTTGGCCGCAAGACGGCTAACGTGGTTCTGAACACGGCATTCGGGCAGCTTGCCATGGCCGTGGATACGCATATTTTCCGGGTATCCAATCGCACCGGCATTGCCCCAGGCAAGAACGTCTTGGAAGTAGAAGAGCGCCTGATGCGGTTTGTGCCCAAAGAGTTTCTGCTAGACGCCCATCACTGGCTTATACTGCATGGCCGCTACACCTGCATAGCACGCAAACCTAGGTGCGGTGCCTGCATTATTGAGGATCTGTGTGAGTTTAAACAGAAAAACGACTACCAGTAACACTCGAGCTAAAAGCCATAAAAAAGCCGGCGTTAGCCGGCTTTTGAGAGATCAACGGAAGCTCTTTTTCAGCTCCGGCCAAGCATTTTTTTCTTCAGGCTATTCTGAGCCGGCTCATCTGAGAGCCAAATTCCAAACAGGGCTTTTTTGAACTCAAGACCGCCCACAATGCCTTTATCTTCATTGTTCTTGCGTACCTTTACGCCCTCACCCGGAACATAAACCAGATCAAATACGTCGCCTTCTTTGATTTCCTCTTTGAATACCGCCATAAACTGATCAATGTCCGACTGAATAGACGCCATATCCCCATTCGTAGAAGCTTCGAAGCCTTCCAGAGTTGCCTCAGTCATACGGTCGCTGGTGATCATGCCAGAGGTAATATGCAGGGTAATGGCTTGTGGCTCATCTGCATCAACCACAACATTGCCATTGTTCTGTGCCTGGGGCACATAAAGGCTGCCAACATACAGGTCAATGAAGAACTTCGAGCGAGTACCGGCACCGTTTAGCTGTAGCTCAGTGCTGTTTGCAGTATAGGTATCCGGGACATCGACACCGCCAACGGTTAACGCCATAGCAGGAGCTGAGAGTGTGGCAGCCAGCATCAGGGATGAAAATCCCGTCAAAAATGCCTTTTTCATAGTCCTTTCCTTTTCAATCATTATTATGAGAATTCATTCGTCACCAGGTACGAATCTACAGATCCCGGCGCTGCTATTCTAACAACGACAGAAAGGGTCGGTTCGCCACCTGGTTCTCATTTGCGGGGTTAGCTTTTCAGAGCCACTAAAACACAAAACGCCAGCCATGAGATATGGCTGGCGTTTTGGATGCTACGTCAGAAAAGCTACTTGAACAGCAGGTTGCCAGTCAGACCTTCTTTTTCCAGAATTTCACGCAAGCGCCTGAGCGCCTCTACCTGAATCTGACGAACCCGCTCGCGGGTCAGGCCAATTTCTTGCCCTACTTCTTCCAGCGTGCTGATCGGATAGCCTCTGAGACCAAACCGCCGGGAAAGAACTTCCTGCTGTTTGTCGCTGAGTTGGTCAATCCACTTTCCAAGACAGGCGCTCATGTTGTTGTCCTGCAACACGTCGGCAGGATCAGACGCACCTTCATCGGCCACTGTATCCAATAAAGATTTCTCACCGCCAGCGCCGATAGGCGTATCCATAGAAGCGACGCGCTCGTTAAGGCCTAGCATACGTTTTACATCGTTGACCGGCTTATCGACCAACTGAGCGATTTCTTCTGCCGTTGGCTCATGATCAAGCTTCTGCGTGAGCTCGCGGGCGGCTCGTAGATACAGGTTCAATTCCTTCACTACATGAATAGGCAGCCGGATGGTACGGGTCTGGTTCATAATCGCCCGCTCTATGGTCTGGCGGATCCACCAGGTTGCATAGGTGGAAAAACGGAAGCCTCGCTCGGGATCGAACTTCTCGACCGCGCGGATCAATCCGAGATTACCTTCTTCAATCAGATCCAGCAGTGTAAGCCCGCGATTCACATAGCGACGTGCAATTTTCACGACCAGTCGCAGGTTGCTCTCTATCATCCGCTTACGACCAGACTCTTCGCCCTTGCGCGCCAGGCGTGCAAAGTAGACTTCTTCTTCCGGTGTTAGAAGTGGTGAAAAGCCAATCTCATTAAGATACAGCTGGGTGGCGTCCATTTGCTTTGAACTGCTGTAGTAACGCCCTTTGGTAGGAAATCCTCCATCGACTTCGGCAGCCTCTGGGGCAACCTTATCGATTTTTTCTTCTGCGAGTAACTGGTCCTCGGACTCATCAACATCGGTAATACGATCAACAATGATATCTTCTTGTTCTGCTGACATATCTCTTGCCCCGCCTTTCAACAATCCTGGATTTTCGCTCGATACTTCTTTTTATTGCGAGCATTGGTTATTTATTCTCTATTCAGGACTTCTTCAACAGCCCGCTTATGCGCTTAGGCCACCTTTTTTTCTTGTTTGAAACACCGCGCCTATCGCTAGCGTGGTGGCAGGTAATGGGCTGGATCGACCGGGTTGCCATTTTTTCGGATTTCAAAATGTAACTTAGGCCTTTCTGAACCACTGCTGCCAAGCTCTGCGATAACTTGCCCGGCTTTTACGTTTTCCCCCTCCCTGACTCTAATCCTTCGATTATGAGCATACGCACTCAGATATTGCTCGTTATGATTCACAATAATCAAATTGCCATAACCGAGCAGTCCATTACCGGCGTAGACCACACTTCCATCTGCGGCGGCTCTTACAGCATCCCCGGCTTTCCCGGCAATATCAACGCCTTTATTGACTTTTCCGGATGCTGAATAACCTGCAATTACAGTGCCAGAGTGGGGCCAGCGCCATGGAATGCTGGCCACTGTCTGTGAGCGAGAGGCCAGTGGTGCGGATGTATCTGGCTTGCGAGTGACGGCGGGTTTTCGAGTATTGGCCGCCGTTTGAGCAGGCGGCTTAGCCCGCGCCTTTCTGGTGGAGGTGTTCGCAGCCGGCTTTGATGCCTTTGCCGTTGTGCGGCTACTGGTTCCGGATTTGGCAGTGCCACGAACATCCAGCCGAAGCACCTGCCCTGCCCGAATAGTCCAGGGCGGTCCGAGCCCATTAGCACTGCCAAGCTCGCGGTAATCACGGCCGTAATTCCATGCAATGCCGTACAGGGTCTCGCCCTCGCGAACGACATGGCGCCCCCAGTATACCGGCGGGTTATAAATATCATCCCGATGAAGTGCCTGAGTGTTGCAACCACTCAAGGCACCGGAAAGAAGCAGAATTGGGATTAGCGCAAGCCAGACTTTACTAATTTCAGAAATCCACTTATAAGCCCATAAGGGAAGCTGGGCACCGAAGAGGAACCGCGGGGAGGCCGACAACGCGGCTTGAGCTGACCCACGTAATAATCTCACAGGAATAACTCTAGTCCGGTTATGAGAATTTTGTATAGGCTCTGAATCTGGTCAAAGAAGATCCTGAAGTTTCAAAAGTAACTCGCTAATTTATTGCATATTTCAAAAACAATTCCAAGTTACTCACCACTCATCTCTGTTACCCGCCATGCCCTTTGTTACGGGTAGGAACACCCCTATGACCAAAAAGGTAACATCGGATTAGGGTCTATTATCAGATACCGACGGTTGGCCTTGCTGGTGGCGCTTACCAAACCACTCGACCAGCAAAACCAGAACGATGCCAGCGACAACCATTACCACAGCCATGACAACCTGAGGGTCTTGGCCTGCAATATCCGCAAATGCCCTAGGGCTAATACTGAGCTCACCCAGCGGCACTTGTTCACCTGCGCTATTGGTTCGCCAGCTAAGGGTTTCCTTCCAAGGCCAGACCTTATTCAATGCGCCGATCATAAAGCCAGTAAGCAGAGCAAGTACCGGGTCGTGATGCTTATGGAACGCCCAAGTAATAAGCCTTGCAACAGACAATAAGCCCACGAGGCAGCCTGCCATAAACAGCAGCAAAAAGGCGATATCGAAAGATTTGATGGCGGCTAAAACCGGCGCATACATGCCGATAATAACCAGAATAAAACTCCCGGAAATGCCGGGCAGGATCATTGCGCATATTGCCACAGCACCGGCAGCAAAAAATGCCAAAGCAGAAGGGTTAACCTGGCCTACAGACAAGGTTGTAATCCACCATGCGGCGACAATTCCGACAGCAAGAGGGATAAGCAATGCGACCCGGTAATGCCGTGCCTGCCTGCCAATGTGCCAGACAGACGCCAAAATCAGTCCGAAAAAAAAGCTCCAGATCAGAATCGGGTACTCGACAAGCAGAAAACTGATCGCAGAAGCCAGCGTTACGATACTGACAAGAATCCCCACCAGCAGGGTACTGAGAAAAGTGCCATCACAGGCCTGCCAAAAAGCACCCAACCTACCCCGAAAGAGATCTTTGAATACGGCTCCCGGGACAGCATTAATCGCTTCCAAAAGCCGGAAGTAAATACCCGTTATAAACGCAATGGTGCCGCCGGAAACGCCAGGAACAATATCCGCAGCACCCATCGCCATCCCCCTCAAAAACACCGAAGCTGGATGTTGTGTGCGCTCGCTGTTTTGCGCAAGGGTTTCCTGCTGCTTTTGAATCAACGGACAACTCCGCCCAGCAAGGGCACAAAGCGAACAGGCTCTAGCTCACGACGTTCAAACTGGTCACCGTTGCGAATCACTTCAACAAGCACCTGCTGTTTTTCACCAACAGGAGCGACCAAAACGCCACCATCGGCAAGCTGATCCAGCAACTCTGTCGGCACTTCCATCGGAGCAGCCGTAACAATAATGCCGTCAAACGGCCCTCTTTCTGGCCACCCCATACCACCGTCTGCATGCTTGAGCATGACATTGCGGATATTGATTTGCCGTAGCCGATCCCGGGCACGATCTTGAAGGGGTTTAATGCGTTCAACACTGTAAATCTGGCCAAACAACTGTGACAACACGGCGGTTTGGTAACCGGATCCTGTGCCCAACTCCAGCACCCTGGCGGGCTCGTGCCTGAGCAGCAGCTCCGTCATTCGCGCAACGATATAAGGCTGGGACAGTGTCTGGTTATAGCCTATAGGAAGCGACGTGTCCTCATAAGCCCGGTGCGACAGCGCCTCATCCAGAAAAATGTGACGCGGTATCTGCCCCATTACTTCCAGTACGCGATCTGACGTGATACCCGATTCCTTGAGGCGCTGCACCAAGCGCATACGCGTACGCCGGGATGTCATCCCGATACCTTGAAGCTCGCCGCTCACGCCCCATCCCCCATGGATGCGTGGAGAGAGTCCACCCAGGTTCTGAGAGACACAAGCGCCTCATGGCGAGTCATGTCGATGTGAACCGGTGTCAGCGAGACGTACCCTTGTGCCACCGCGTGAAAATCGGTTCCTGGGCCGGCATCGCCGCCTTTTCCGGCCGCGCCTATCCAATAACGCTCCTTGCCCCGGGGGCAAGTCATAGGGACAGCACCCTCAGCTCGCTCCCGGTCACCCAACCGGGTCACTCGGAAACCTGCAAGCTCTTCCCAAGGGATATCCGGTACATTCACATTCAAAATGGAGCGCGGCCCTAAAACAAAAGGACGGTCACTTTCGAGAAGCATGCGTACAACTTTGGCGGCTGTATCGTAATGATTACGCCCCTCACTCACCAGTGAGACAGCAATAGCCGGCAACCCAAGGTGGCGGCCTTCCGTTGCGGCCGCTACGGTGCCTGAATAGATAATGTCGTCACCGAGATTGGCGTGAGTGTTAATGCCCGACACCACCCGATCGAAAGGCTCATTGAACAGCCCATTCACTGCCAGATGCACGCAGTCGGTCGGTGTTCCATCGATAGAGCGAAAACCATTGGGATGCTGCTCAACCGTTAAAGGACGATTAAGCGTCAACGCATTACTCGCCCCGCTGTGATCTCTATCAGGTGCTACTACTTCCAGGTCGCCTAGACCTTTAAGGCCCTCATATAGGGCGACAAGTCCCGGTGAATGAACACCGTCATCATTTGATAACAGAATACGCACAGTACTCTCCACTAAATAGCTAGCCGTGTTGTTTGTTATGTTGGCCGAGGCTCATGTCCTCAAGCTCAAAAATA
>NZ_JBQDKB010000082.1:0-15780 GCF_052094685.1 Marinobacter sp. | reverse complement strand
CCATACCACGGCGGGGCTTGTACTCGGCGGTTTTCTTCGGGTCTTCCACAATGGACGCCCAGGCCTCAACCGGGTCGTTGAACTGCATGCGGGCTGCACGCCAAAGTTTCATCAAATGCTTGCGCATCAATGGGTACTTCAGGCGGTTTGCGCTGTACATGTACCAGGAGTAGCTGGCGCCACGAGGGCAACCACGGGGCTCGTGGTTAGGTAGATCCGGGCGGGTACGAGGGTAGTCGGTTTGCTGGGTTTCCCAGGTGACCAGACCATTCTTAACGTAGATTTTCCAGCTGCAGGAACCGGTGCAGTTTACACCGTGGGTGGAGCGTACAATTTTGTCGTGCTGCCAACGCTGGCGGTAGCTGTCTTCCCAATCGCGATTTTCTTCGTGGGTTTCGCCGTGGCCGTTCGCGAACGATTCACGCTTTTTGCTGAAGTAGCTCAGCTTGTCGATCAAATGACTCATGGTCTCTCTCCGTCTGCCCATCTACCGGATCGTTTTTCCGATTTAAAACCATTGTGTGGCAGAACAACCCTGAAATCTGCGTGGTTACTACCACATAACCCACCTCTACCACTGAAGGGGTAAAGGCCTTATATCCCTGGCTGGAGAAGTACCTGACGTTCGTGGCGCCGACTGAAACGGGCGAACATAATCTGGCAGATACACAGCAGCAGAAACAGAATCATGAACACCGCGCTACGCACACCTAACCAGTGATTTACCGCACCAAAAATAACCGGTAGCACGAACGCCACAGAGCAGGCGCTGACAAGCAGCAGCCCGGCAACAAACGCCGCATTCTGGCGGCTTTCGATAATCGCCATTCGCTGCAAGCTACCCATGGCGCATCCCAGCGCCACACCGAGCACCACTACAAAAATGCTCTCAACGGTCATAGGCAAGGCGTACTCAACCTTAATCGTTGCTTCCACACCCTGTATGAACAGCGTCATGGGCGGGTAAGACAACACCACCAAAGCCACTAAGCCAATAAGCAGTGACCGACCAACAACTCTTGGGCTGCCATAGCGATCAGACAGGCCCCCGCCCAAAATCTGAGCCAGCGCGCCGGGAATAACGAACCATTGCGCAAGCCTGGCCCCCGATTGAACCTGCAGTTCGAACTGCGAAGAAAGGTAATCCGGAAGCCACAGCGCCAATGCAAAAAAGCCTCCTGCAACCAAGCCAAAATAAGCACCTAGTTGCCAGGCGCCCTGCTGCCTGAGTCGCCCGAACAGTATTCTGATGGAGGTTTCGGTTTCTGGATCTGCAATCGCATCTTCCGAATCGGTGAGCAGCAAAAGCAGGGCAAGCACAAGCAGAAGCACGATCAGGTAGGCAAGTGGCACGCCCTGCCAGGAGAATGCCTCATGAAACAAAGGCACAAGATAGTAAGTGAACCCGGCGCCGGTAACGCCAGCACCAAACACACCAAGCACAAGCCCCAGGCGGTCGTGTTGGCAATTACTGGTCACAAACTGCAGCCCTGCGCTATAAAAGCCACCGGCCAATCCCAACCCACCGGCTGACAACAGATACCCGGGGAAAGTATCTGTTGTCAGCAGAATCACCATGCAAACAGCAAGCCCTGCAAGGCAAATGAGCATAATGCGGCGAGCACCAAATTTCCGGGCGGCAAGCCCGGCTGGGACAGCCAACAAGGCACTAACGGCCATAGGCATGGCTAGCAGCAAACCGAATTGCAGGTTGCTGAGGCTTAATTCGGCTCTAAGGTGTATGCCCGCAACAGCAAACAGCGTCCAGCAGCCTGCTGCGATGACAAAACCCATCACCGCAAGCGGCAGAATAACGGCAAGTGATGCCAGCCGCTCATCCTCCTGATCCGCCTCTGACTTCATTCGCCAATACCTTAAGGAGCGTTGTTAAAAGCTGCCTTTCAGTCTCAGCTTTTGCCCTGACGCAGGTCAAAGACTATGATGGGTTACCAACCATTGGGGTAATTGACTAACCTCAAGGAGGTATCCGAGCCAGGTGACTGCAAAGACGAGATTCCATGAAATCTAGAAGCCCCCTTGTTAACCGGATTGCCATTGTTGTGTGTGCCGTGGTGCTAACGTCTATGGTCAGCATGGCTACAACGCTTGCGGTTTCAAAAAGCATTGAAGGGAACGCGACTGCCATCAATTTGGCCGGCGCTCTTCGCATGGGCGCATTTCGATTGCTGTCTCACGTAGCCGGCGCGCAAGAGAGCAGCACCGGCGAAAACAGTATCCAGAATATGGCGTCTCGATATGAGCTCAGCCTTCGGAACAACAACATTGCCCGAGCTATCCCCGCCGCCGAAGATCACCCACTAGCCAAGCAGTACCAAGCTATCAGAGCATTCTGGGAGCAAACCCTACGCCCGGGGCTGGAGAATCACCCGCAAGGATCGTCTGCCAGTGCAGATATACTCGCGGCCACTCAAAGCTATGTAAACTCGGTAGACCAACTCGTCAACATGCTCGAACGGCGAACCGAAGCCCGAATCGGCTTGCTACACCTAATCCAGATAATCAGTTTGGCCTTTTCCATACTGATCATCGTTGCCCTATTCGTAGACCTGAGAAGCCGAGTGCTAAAGCCCCTGCGCAAACTGGTCAGCATTGCGAAAGCAGTGGGTGAACAAGACTTTTCCCACAAGGCAAACCTGAAAGGAAGTGACGAACTGGCGCAACTGGGCAGTGCATTTGATCAGATGAGCAGCGAGCTTGCGCTTACCTACTTCGATCTTGAAGAACGGGCACGCAGCAAAACTGACGAGCTCGAAAAGAGCCATGCGGCCCTTCAACTGTTGCATGCGTCTAGCCGCAACTTGTTTGCCAATCACGATCTGTGCAGTGGCGCCGTTCCCATGTTGCAGGAACTGGAACAACTTCTAGGGATAGGGCCTATTCGGCTTTATCTACACGACAGACAATCGTCAGAGCCCGTTCAGGCGGTTACAACGGCATCAATAGAACGCCCTTTTTACTGTCGCGACCACCACTGCAACGCCTGCCTGGTAACGCCGGACGTTTACGACGAGTTACCCATAGAAGACCACGATGGTCGCAGGCTGCTACTGCCTATCCGAACTCCGGGTAAACTTCTTGGCACTCTGGAGGTGTGGTACCCTGCCGAAAAGGGCCTTTCAGATACGGCCCGCCGCCTTCTTGAGACACTCAGCGACCAGTTGGCCACCGCTATATTCCTTGAGCAGCAGATCACCGAAGAGCAACAGCTTACGCTGGCCGAAGAGCGCACCGTGATCGCCCGGGAACTGCACGACTCCCTGGCGCAATCACTGTCCTATTTGAAAATGCAGGTAGCCCGCTTGCGCCGGCTGAATATTGAGGGTGAACAGAAGAGCTCCCACAATGCCATACTGGACGAGCTCAGCACCGGACTGAACAGCGCCTACCGTCAGCTTCGGGAATTGTTAGCCACCTTCAGGCTCAAGTTGGACACCCCGGATCTGACCACAGCCCTGAGCAAAACCATAGAGGAGTTTTCAGAACGGCTGGGCAAACCTATAGGGCTGTTCTATAACTTGCCACCTCAGGCGCTATCGCCCAACGAAGAGATTCACACACTGCAGATTGTGCGTGAAGGCTTGGCCAATGCCGTTAAGCATGCCGATGCCACAGAAATTTCGGTAGAGGTGGTGTTTGAATCACCCCAAGTACAAGCAAGAATACGGGATAATGGCAAAGGCCTGCCCGAGGGTGGCCAACCGGTTAACCATTACGGCCTGATTATCATGCAGGATCGCGCCCGTACACTCGGCGGCCAAGTTGCAGTGCAGGATCGCAATGAAGGGGGCGTTGAAGTTATTCTTACGTTTGTTCCGAAAAGCCGGCATCTAATACCGGCCGAAGTGTCTAACACCTGAATATCAAAAAAGCGGCGAACCGACTATGCCGTTACGACATCAAGAGAGAGGAAGCGAAGTACCATGTCTGATACACCGTCTGACACACCCGCAAGCATACTGCTGATAGACGATCATCCTTTACTGCGCCAGGGTATCAAACAACTCGTCGAGATGGAGGAAGACATGGTCGTGGCTGGTGAAGCCAGCAATGCCACCGATGGTATTCGCCTGGCAACCGAGCTTGAACCTGACCTTATCTTGATGGATCTCAACATGCCGGAAATCAGCGGCATTGACGCATTGAAAAAACTGCGGGAACTGAACATAAGCTCCCGCATCATTATGTTCACGGTGTCGGACCAGGAAGACGACGTAGTCGCTGCGCTGCGAGCCGGTGCCGACGGTTACCTTCTGAAGGACATGGAGCCGGAAGACATGATTGCTCAGCTGCACCAGGCAGCAGTGGGCAAGATGGTTATCAGCGATCGGCTAACCACACTTCTTGCCGAAGCCTTACGCTCCAACAAGCCACAACAAGCCACAACAAGCCACAACAAGCTTCGCGACCGGATTTCGACAGCCTGACACCACGGGAAAAAGACATTCTGCGGCTGATTGCAGAGGGCCTTTCTAACAAGATGATTGGTCGCAAGCTGGACATCAGCGACGGCACCGTAAAAGTACACGTAAAACACCTGCTGAAAAAACTCAGCCTGCGCTCGCGAGTAGAAGTCGCCGTATGGGCGGTAGAAGAAGGCCTGCATAAGGGCTGAGCTATATCAAATCAAGCAAGGCAGTTTTTGGTTACTCTGGGCAGTCTGAATTCACTGCCTGGAGTTAATTATGGCCTTGCCACTGCCTGCCGCTTTGCCACTACACGCCAAACCCTTGGTCAGTGACTCTCTTGCGCTGATTTCCGAATACCTGCCCTCGCCGCTTCCTTTACTCGGGGTTATCGATCGTTCTATCCCGATTCCAATAAAGCAGCTGGTTGCCGAAGCGCCCCTCAACCGGGTCTTTGCTGAAGCCATTGCCGAAGGTGAGTTTGACGATTTTGAGGGCCGCCGCATTCGGCTGGAAGCAAACGGAGGCCACCCCGGCATCACTTTCGGTTTTTGGGCAGGCCGGCTCCGGGTATTAGACGGCCCCGGCGAGGCCACCATTCGTGGTTCCCTTTCTGCGTTCAAAACCCTCTCCGCACGTCAACAAGACCCAGATCAACTATTTTTTCAGCGACGCCTGATGATTGAGGGAGATACAGAGCTAGGACTAGCCCTGAAAAACCTTCTGGACAGCCTGGAATGGGATCTCAATATCCGTCAATTGCTTTTCTTCTGAGGCCTTAAGCCGCTTAGGCCATATCAAATCCATACTGCCCTGTGAGATGGTTTGAGAATAGACAACTAAAACCTCTAAGCTCTCAACACAGCAGCCAATGCGCACTTTCGTAGCGGGCGCGCAGAATGGAAGGATCGAACCTAATGACACTGGCTGAAAAACTTTGCCTAACCGCTACCTTTGTCTTCTTTATGACTGGGTTGCTGACCGGTATTTGGAAATACGGGTGCATGGCCCGCAGCCCGAAAGCCGCAGCGCCAAGGTACGTGGACATTGCCCACCGCAGCTCCCTCATGTACAGCTTTGCTGCCATGCTATTGGGCTGGCTTGCTAGCCACAGCGTGTACCCAGACTGGCTGAACACGTTGGCGGCAATCTGTGCATTGGGTTTTTTCGCTTTGGCAATTACGACCTATATCATCCATGGTTTACTGCGCGACACCAGCAACCAGTTTCGCAAACCCCATCAAATGGGGAGTATGACACTGCCATCCTGGATGATTCACAGTTTTATGATTGCGCTGATTGTAGCTGAGGTGGGAGGGTCGCTGGTTCTTGGAGCCGGTGCCATGATGTCGATCTGGTGATAGCCCCCTCGGGGCAGGAGGTCTTATATGGCAACAAGCACTGTGATCAAGCAACTAAGAATCGGCAGCTTGGCCAGGTTTGCGGGCACAGAAACGCTAACAGGCATTCACAAGCGGGAGATTGATTCCGCCTACCTGAACGAAAACGGCCTAAGCGATGACCAACACGGCGACAAACGCCACCATGGCGGCCCAGAGAAAGCGCTGCACCACTTTGCCTCAGACCACTATGCTCGCTTGCGCCGCGAGCTTCCTGAGCCAGCCTCAGAGCATTGCTTGCCTGGCGCTTTTGGCGAGAACCTGGTAACTGAGGGGCTTACTGAATCCGATGTGTGTGCCGGAGATATATATGAGCTTGGGGGCGCCATTATTCAGGTATCCCAGCCGCGCCAACCTTGCTGGCGGCTAAACCTGCGCTTTGGCATACCGGACATGTCCCCTCGCGTACAAAACAACCTCAGAACAGGGTGGTACTACCGGGTTCTACAGCCTGGCATAATCAGCAAGGGAGACACGCTAATACTCAAAGAGCGGCCTCATGACGACTGGCCCCTATGTCGAGTGCTGTCTGTGCTTTACGAAAACACCATGGATCGGCAAGCGCTTACGGAAATGGCAGCACTCAAGGAGCTTTCCCCCAACCTTCGCCAGCTCGCAAAAAAACGACTTGAAACACAACAGGTTGAAAACTGGGAAGGGCGGCTATTTGGCCCAGCCCCACCCGTGAGGTAACTTTCGCCACACGGGTCTGAGGATCGGGATCTATGCTTGGCCGGTTACAAGATCCATCCCCGGCTTACCGTACCAATAGCCATTACAGGGTGGCGCCTCAACCAGTTGCAGCGGGTCGGTGGCTGGGATTTCGCCACGACGTGCCTGATCAAAGCGGCGAACCACTTCATCCATACCCTGATGCTCTGGACTGAGGCGTACTGTGGACACGCCCATTTTTTCCATGTCCGGTATTTCTCGCATCAAGTCATAACGTGCACCAGACAAAGTAGACGTACCGTTAAGGCGGAACAGCTCCTGGGATTCACGGGAGCGCAGCTCCATGCCATCCGGGTGCTGCAGGCAGCGGAACTCACAGTTATCCTTGGGTAAGTTGTAGTGCCGGGCAGTAAAGCACCGGGACGACCACGCCAGCGGCAGGAAGCCCCACGCAAACACCTCTGCAGCCAGATCCAACCCCTCCGCCTCTAACTCACTGATCAATTGGCGCAGGGTTTCACGGCCCAGTTCTACCGGCAGGCTCCAGCCCTTCAGCCCCTGTTTTGCTAACAGTTTCAAGGTTGCGCTGTTGTAGATATTCATCGACGGGCCGGTCACAAACGGTAGGTTATTCTGAGTGGCCAGCTGCAACGCGCTCTGGTCATTAGCCTCTACCAGATACTCCTGCTGGCTGCAGATCTTGCGCAATGCCCGCAGGTCAGCCTCGGATTCAATCAGAGTTTGGGTTGAGAGCACCACCTGCTTGCCGCAGCCCTTGAGTACAGCCGCAATCTCCAGCCAATCTGCCAGCCTAAGCTCACGGCGACGAGAACACACGGTTTCTCCCAGATACACAGTATCAACGGGCCATTCGGCAACGTTGGCGTAAAAATCAAAAACAGTTTGTTTGGACCAGAACCAGAGAATCGGGCCCAGAGAGAGCTTCATCATGGGTTGTTCAGCCTTATTTCCATTTTCGGTGATAGGCGCCGATGGTGGTCAAGCCACCTTCAGACAGGCCCGCAAGCGTGCTGTTCCAAGCAGGATCCACATGAAATCCCTCGGCTCCCGCACTCAGCCCATCCAGCGCCTGGCGCCAAGTTCGAGCAACATCGGCGATGTATGAAGGGCTACGTTGACGGCCTTCAATCTTCACAGCGCTAATGCCCAACCCCTTCAGTTCTGGCAACAGATCCAGCGTATTCAGACTGACTGGCTCTTCAATGGCGTGATAAACGCTGCCTTCCACGTCGAAACGGCCTTTGCACAGAGTGGGATAGCCGGCGGATTCACCTTTTCCGTATCGATCGATAAGTACATTGTTAAGTCGAGATTCCAGGCCGCTCGGGGTTTCTTGCCAGCGCACAGCCTTAGCAGGCGAACAAGCACCGCGAGTGTTGGGGGATTCATCAGTGAGATACGAAGATAGATAACACCGCCCCTCGGCCATGATGCACAGGCTGCCAAAGGCAAACACCTCCAGCTCTACCGGGCTGTGTTTCGCAACACCTCGCACTTGGTCTATGGACAATACCCGGGGCAAAACCGCGCGGCGGATATCAAAGTTATCCTTGTAAAAACGCAGAGCTTCGTAACTGGTGGCCGAGCCCTGAACGGAAAGATGACGGTGAACCTGGGGGTGCTTGTTGGCGGCGTACTCCAGCAGCCCCATGTCGGCCAGAATAATGGCGTCTACCCCTAGAGCCGCAGCGCGATCGACCGCCACTTTCCAGGTTTCCCAGCCATCTGGCTGCGGGTAGGTATTGATGGCGCAAAACACTCTGGCGCCTTTGCTGTGGGCGTACTCAATACCCTCCCCTGCACGCTTGTCGTTAAAATTGAGCCCAGCGAATTGGCGGGCATTGGTGCTGTCTTTAAACCCCAAATACACAGCATCGGCACCGTTATCCACCGCTGTTTTCAGTGCCGGCAAACTGCCGGCCGGGCAAACAAGTTCCATGGGCTGTCTCCACATAAAAGTTCCACAGACCATACGCCGGGGGCTCTTTCGGGGCATTGACCTTTGTCAGCAGAAAGGTGAATAGCTATTCGCGGACAGTATTTATGGTACCAAACGAAAAACGGGAGCCCGCAGGCTCCCGTTTTGTAGACACGCTTTTCTATACTCAAGCGTCAGACCATATCGCTATCTGACTCACGCGCCTGGACGGCATCTTTGACAACCGCGCCGCAGATAACCGCCAGAACACCCAGTGTTAGGGCGGGCCAAATCAGAATATAAGTACCGTATGCGAGTTCACTCATTAGTGTGCTCCTTCAGGAATCATGGTGGATTCATCTTCGTCTTTAGCATCGTCGTAATTGCCAACGCGCTGGTTAATCAGATCAAAATCAAATCTTTCTTTATTGAATAGCGTCATCGCGGTGCACACGACGGCGCTGGCACCGTAGGCTGTCAGTGAAGCCGTAAGAACCATGTAGTCACGCAGAAAGCCTGTGGCATATATCAGCATGAGTACGCCGGCAATCGCGCCTATAACCAGGCCAACCGCGCGCCCAAAGAAGCCGAACGCCATCATGCCGAACACCACGGCACCGCCTACAGAGGCCAGTATTTCGAAGAACAAAACGGTTACGCCGGTCATTTCGAGCAATTCAAATCGCGCGACGCAGAACAGAGCCATGGCAACAACCACAGACCAGGTAAACGCGGCGTTGGTCACCCTGTCCCAGTAGCAACTGATAATGACCGGGAACACGATGGCGCCCCATAGCGCACCGACAAACACCAGCATCACCAGAATATCCAGAGAGAAGCTTGCGAAGATCAAGCCGGCTGCGGTTGCCACAATCATGGTCATGCGTCCGATCAACAGCATTTTCTTGGGATCCGGGTTGTCCTTGGCGATGTTTTTGCCATAGATATCCGCCATCACGATGGTCGACAGAGCGGATAGGTCCGAGTCGGCCGTTGACGACAACGCGCCTATAACCAACACGAAGAACAGGGCCACGAATGCCGTTGGCAGGTAGGTAGATACCATCTGCGGGATCAAGTTGTTCATGTTGCCGTTGATAGGTTCCATGCCCACGGTCAGAGCCATCAGGCCGATCATGCCAAGGCCGATAACAATGGCGCCGTAACCCAATGTTGCCGTAACAAAGGTGCGTTTGATGTGCTTTTCACGCACCGCAAACAAGCGCTGGGAAATGGTCTGGTTACCAATAGCGTAAGCAAGCACCGCCACAAAGAAAGGCGCACCCTGGCTCATAATCGCATCAACGGAGAAGAAGTCTCCCTGTTGGACCGTCAGGTTTTTCAGGCCATCGACCATTACCGATGGCCCACCCACAGAGAACAACACGGCAGGAATGATGACAACGGTAATGGCCATCAGCGCAACCAGTTGAGCAAAGTCTGTGAACACAGAGGCCCGAAAACCGGAAGTAAGCGTGTAGCTAAGTACACCAACGCCGGCAACAATCACGCCTGTTTGGAACGACAGTGGCGACAGAATCGATACCAACGCGCCAGCAGCGGTAAAGTTCACCATCAGGCTGATGATACTGCCAAGAATGTTAGAACCGGCCAGGATCAACTGGCTGGAAGGCCCATGGCGCGCGTGAATAAGCTCACCAAGGGTGTGGCCATTGGGAGCCAATTTACGAAAGCGCCTGCCAAACGGGTAGATGAACAGAATCATCAACGCACCCCATAGGCCGTAATGTATCGGCCCAGATACGCCGTAGGTGTAGCCTGAGGTAGCCGCGGCATAAAAAGAGGCAGCCCAAATCCAGGTTGCCGTCATGCTGGCCGCGCCCATGCCAAAACCCACGTTATGGCCAGCAACCATAAAGCCAGAGGTATCCTCTTCTTTTTTACGTATCAGCAGGGTGAGCAGATAGGTGCCGCCATAAAACGCGACCAGCAACAACATAATGGTTGTTACTGAAAACTGAGCAAAACCATTCTCGTTCAAATCAGGACCTCTTTACTACGGCTGTGCCCCACTGAGCAGCAGACGAACACAAAGACTCGACTACTTGGGACACAAGCGTTCAACAAAGCCCGCAGAGCGCGGAAAGTGAAAATCGAAAGGAACACCAAAGGGTGTCGGCAAAAAGCAGGATTGCTATTTCACCAAAGCATGAGGGTCGCTATGGAAAGCGAAAACGCATATACAATCTTGAAATTTGTTTAGTAGTCATAATGTTTGCAGCCTATTCAGCCCTAAATTCGGTTGCCGGAGGCTATTCTTCTGGCCGTAAGTTAAGCCAAGAAAGGGATTTAAAAGCAAAAAACCGTTAAATCAGGGCGATAAATCTGAATCTTCCGTAAGGAAGACAGAGAATTTACTCCATATACAGGCATGAGTCCAGTATTTAGAGCACAAAGAAATAACCGGGGCACTGATGGCCCCGGATCAGCAAAAGCTAGATGATGCGGGAAAAACGCTGGCTGGCACCTTCTTTGCGATATAGATCAAAGATCTGGCAAATGGCGCGAATCAGCAATCGACCATTGGGCTGCACCTGCAGTATTTGGCCGCTATCACTTACCAGCTCATCGGCAATCATCGGCCTTAAGCGGCTGAGCTCATCCGCAAAGTAGCGATCAAAATCTTCCTGCCATTCGGCCGAAAACTGCTGGCGATCCAGGCGGAACTGGCAGATAAGCTGGCCGATCACCCACCGGCGAATACGGTCATCTCGGGTCAGGTTTACGCCTTTGGAAATCGCCAGTTGGCCAGCATCTATTGAGGCTTCCCAGGTGGGTAGATCGTGGTTGTTCTGAAAGTAGGCATCGTCGGTTTGGCCAATAGCAGACACACCCAAAGACACCAGATCACAATCCGAGTGAGTAGTGTAGCCTTGGAAATTCCGATGCAGCCGCCCAGCCCGCTGAGCCACCGCCAGGCTATCATCGGGCTTGGCAAAGTGATCCATGCCGATGTATTCGTAGCCCGCTTCAAGCAGGCGATTAATCGTATTGTGCAAAATCGTCAGCTTTTGCTGGGGCGATGGCAACGTGTCGTTTTTGATGCGAGTTTGCGGATAAAAGCGGTCTGGCAGGTGCGCATAGCTGAATACCGACAGTCTATCTGGCGACATATCAAGCACCGCTTCCAGAGTATCTGCAAAGCTTTCCGGGGTTTGGTGCGGCAAGCCGTAAATCAGATCAAGGTTGATTGAGTGAAACCCAAGTTGCCGGGCTTCACTCAGCACCGCTTCGGTCATTTCCCGGGGCTGAATACGGTTAACGGCTTTTTGAACTTGCGGGTTTACATCCTGCACGCCCAGACTGATGCGATTAAAGCCAAGTTTCCAAAGGGTTGGCAGGGTATCCTGATCCACTTCACGGGGATCAATTTCCACGCTGTAATCGCGCTCGTCTCCGCTTTGCAGGTTGAACAGCTCAGCGTAACCTTCCATCAATTCCTGCATCACGTCGTTGGGCAAAAAGGTTGGTGTTCCGCCGCCCCAGTGCAACTGTTTTACCGGGCGATCCGCACCAAACAATTCAGACTGCATGGCCGCTTCTTTCAGAACCCTCTCCACATAGGGCATGGCCTTGTTGCGCTTCTTGGTGATCACCTTATTACAGGCGCAGTAATAGCAAAGGTGCGCGCAAAACGGCAGGTGGGTATACAAAGACAGCGGCCGGTTACTGGCCTTGCTGCGCGCTGCTGCCTGCACCATCTGCTCAATCGGGTAATTCTGATCAAACTCCACGGCGGTTGGGTACGAGGTATAACGCGGCCCACTGAGGTCGTAGCGCTTGATCAGAGCGTCATCCCAGATGAACTCCGGAAGTGTGGATTCAGCAGTCTGCGAGTCGGGATTGGAAGCCATAATAAAAACTCTGTGCGTGTAATGGGAAAGGCCAACCGAGGCGCGGAGCATTGTATGCCCGGCAGGCTGCACACATCTTGATGCGGGTCATCTTGATGAATGTCTGAATTTTATCAGCTCGGGGCTTGAACCACCCTTGCGCACAAGGCGTATTCTGACTACCTCCTTGGGGTAACCACCTGTATAACCCCAAGGGCAAAATCCGCCAGTTACTGGAGCGCACTGCCCATGGCTAACCTAATCCTGATCCTTGGCGACCAGCTGACAACCGATATCAGCGCGCTTGAAGGGGCTGACCGCGAGCGCGACAGAATCGTTATGGCGGAGGTTCACGAGGAAGCCAGCTACACCAACCATCATAAGAAAAAGCTGGTTCTACTGTTCAGCGCCATGCGCCACTTTGCCCAGCAGCTTGAGGAAAACGGGTGGCAGGTTCATTACCAGCAATACCATCCAGACAACACGCATCAAAGCTTGGAAAGCGTGGTATCGGGCCGGCTAGCAGATTTCAGCCCGGACAAAATCATTACCACAGAGTGCGGAGAATGGCGCCTGCACGATCAGATCGGCCAATGGCAAAAGCGCCTGAACCTTCCGGTAGAAATCCGCACCGATACCCGCTTCATTGCCAGCAAGCAGGAGTTCGCAGACTGGGCCGAAGGTCGTAAGCAGTTGCGCATGGAATTCTTCTATCGGGAAATGCGCCGCAAAACCGGCCTGCTGATGACACCAGATAACAAGCCTGAAGGCGGCCACTGGAACTTCGATGCCGACAATCGGCGCAAGTGGACCGGCAAACCCCCGGCACCCGCACCCTTTCGGGTAGAGCCAGATGCCATAACCCGTGAGGTGACTGATCTGGTGGAACAACACTTTCCCGATCACTTCGGCATCACCGATGACTTTCACTTTGCGGTAACGCCCGAGGATGCTCAAGAAGCCCTGAGTTACTTCATTGAGTTCGCTCTGCCCTGTTTTGGCAACTATCAGGATGCCATGTCGGACAAAGAAGACTGGCTGTTCCACTCGATTCTTTCGCCCTATATAAATTGCGGGCTGCTCGACCCTCTCGCCGTATGTGAAGAAGCTGCACGGTCTTGGTACGCGGGGCAGGCGCCCATCAATGCGGTAGAAGGTTTTATCCGCCAGATCCTCGGCTGGCGCGAGTTTGTGCGGGGCCTCTATTGGCTACACATGCCGGGTTACGCCAAGGAAAACCGGCTTGGCAATACTCGCGCTCTGCCATGGTTTTACTGGACCGGCGACACAAAAATGCGCTGCATGCACAAAGCCATAGATGCAACCCGTCGCAACGCTTACGCTCACCATATTCAGAGGTTGATGGTCACCGGCAACTTCGCCCTGCTGACCGGCGTAAAACCGGAGGAAATCTGCGACTGGTACCTGGCGGTATATGCTGACGCCTACGATTGGGTAGAGTTGCCCAATGTACTGGGCATGGTGATGCATGCAGATGGCGGCTACCTTGGCTCAAAGCCTTATGCTGCCAGCGGCAAGTACATTCAGCGTATGTCTGATCACTGTACCAACTGCCATTACAAGGTCAGCAAAAGCACCGAGCCGGATGCCTGCCCATTCAATTCTCTGTATTGGCACTTTATTGATCGGCACCGGGCTGATTTCGAGCGCAACCCACGCATGGGCATGATGTATCGTAACTGGGAGAAGCAGAAGCCCGAGAGGCGGGAAGCGCTTCTTAGCCGTGCCAATTATTTGCTGGAGCACCTGGACGAGCTCTGAGCCTGAATGTCAGGGCGGCCCTATCTCGCACGCCAGCACCAACGCCCAGAACTCCGAGAAGTCATTCACCACCACATTTGGCTTGTCCGGATGCTTGTGGGTGCCTGGGAATATCCGGTTCAGCCAGGGCTGATCCCATTGTGCGCCGTTGAAGAAAACCGACGTCATGCCTGCGCGCTTGGCTGCAATCACATCGGTGGTGCTGTCGCCGACGTACCAAACACTGGGATCGGGCGGATAATCCAATTTCTGCACTGCCAGTTGAAGCTGATCCGGGTGCGGCTTGCGCAATGGGGTGTCGTCGCCACAGACATCTACATCAAAAAGCTCTACCCAGCCGGTGTCTTCAACGGCCGCCAACTCGTGTTCAAAAAACTCACGGTCGCGATTGGTGATCACACCTACCTGAATGTCTAGCCGCCGCAAACCTTCCAGCACCGCCCGTACTTTTGGTTCAAAGGCTTTTACTGTGCCGTAGTGATTTCGGTAATGGTGATTGAACGCTTTATGAGCAATCTGTTTTGCTTCTTGATCGTCGCCAAAGAGCACTTCAAAAATGTCCGTGCGCGAGATCTTCCGGTCGGCCTTCACCTTGGGGTGAAGTTTGGCAAACTCGCGCACGTAGGCCACCAACTTCACATCTTCAGGGGTTTTGCTGTCTTCCGGCGCCACCATCCGCGGCATCAGCCCAAGCTTGTGGAAATCCGGGAACATGTCATCCACTGCGTGATACATAGCGTCGAGGGTATCAACCAGCGTAGCGTGCCAATCAAACAGCACCACCTCTGGGCGGATGAGCTTGACCACAGCCGGATGCCAGTCGGCTTCTATGCGGGGTCCCGGACGGGTAGGCGGCGGGAAAGGGCTCGGGCGAACTTCGGCCGGCACTTGCTGAAAACTCTCTGGCTCAGAGCGCTCCATCAGCGCCAGCAGATCCATCAATTCTTCAAAACTGTCCAGCACCGCCATGGGCGCATCGCGATGGGAAAACCAACTGCTGATACGATCTGGCTCCCAGCAAGCACCGTTATAGAAAATGCCGGAAACATTGGCACGGTTGGCCGTGAGCATGTCTACATAACTGTCACCAATATACCAAGCGTGTGCATCTGCGGGGAGATTCAGCTTTTCCAGAGCTCTACTGATAACCTGCGGGTCTGGTTTGTACTCCGTGACATCATCAGCGCATACGGTTGCTTCAAATAGAGCCAGCCAACGCCCGTCATCAACGGTTTTTAGTTCTTTGTCTAAAAACTCCCGATTTCTATTGGTGACAATAGCCAGCCGAATACCCATGGCTCTTAGTGCTAACAGATATTCGTATACCCCTGGCTGAAAGGGCTTAACTTGCCCGAAATAGCGCCGATACGCTTGGTTGTAAGCTTGGTGAGCTATAAGTTTGGCTGCGGTGTTATCACCAAAAATCGCGTTAAAAATGTCAGTTCGCGATACTCGCCTTTCCGCCAAAATACGCGGGTGCAAGCGCCGAAAAATCCGAATATAGCGAACCAACCTCGCATCATCCCCCGTGCGGCACTGCTCTTCTGGTAGCAGCTGGTCTACCAACGCCAGATCCTCCAATTGTGGCAGCATATCTTCCATGGCGCTGAACATGGCGTCATGGGTGTCCACTAAGGTGCCGTGCCAATCGAATATCAGCACTGACGGTACAGCCAAGCGTTCCATAAATCATCCTTCGACGTTTCTAG
>NZ_JBQDKB010000081.1:0-16702 GCF_052094685.1 Marinobacter sp. | reverse complement strand
GCCCCGATTATCTCATGTCGATACTGCTTGGTTAAGTCCGACAGGCTGCTAGGATATAGATATAAAGTTCATCAGTTCAAACTGAGGGCATTTGCATCATGAAGATTGGTATTCCGAAGGAGATATTCACCGACGAGCGACGGGTTGCGGCCACTCCGCCATCGGTACACAAGCTCATTGCTCTGGGCTATGAAGTCACGCTGGAAACCGGCGCAGGCGAAGCGGCACATTATCGCGATGAAGCCTATGAAGCCGTTGGCGCCACCATTGCGACAGACACCGACGCATTATGGCGCGAGGCCGATTTCATTTTGAAGGTTCGTGCGCCCATGAAAAATTCAGCGCTGGGCAAGCATGAGGCCGACCTAATGAAGGAGGGGGCGTTTCTCGCCAGTTATATCTGGCCCGCCCAGAACTCTGCGCTTCTACAACAGCTTGCTGATCGCAGAATAACCACCTTCGCCATAGACAGCCTGCCCCGAATCAGCCGCGCCCAAAAAATGGATGCGCTGAGTGCCATGGCCAATATCGCCGGGTACCGCGCGGTGGTAGAGGCCGCCAATCACTTTGGGCGCTTCTTCACTGGCCAGATGACGGCGGCCGGCAAGGTACCGCCAGCCAAGGTAATGGTGATCGGCGCTGGTGTGGCCGGGCTTGCTGCTGTGGGCGCTGCCAACAGCCTTGGGGCCATTGTTCGGGCATTCGATACTCGGCTGGAAGTAAAAGAGCAAATTGAAAGCATGGGCGCCGAATTTCTGCAGTTGGATTTTGATGAGGAAGAAGGCAGCGGCTCCGGCGGCTACGCCAAGCAGATGAGCGATGAGTTCATCAAAGCTGAGATGGCGTTGTTCGCAGAACAAGCCAAAGAGGTGGACATTATTATCACCACCGCCCTGATTCCCGGAAAACCGGCGCCGAAGCTAATCACGGCGGATATGGTGAAATCCATGAAGCCCGGCAGTGTGATTGTGGATCTGGCGTCTGAACGTGGCGGCAACTGCGAACTCACTGAGCCAGGCAAGATTGCGGAGCATCACGACGTTACGCTGATCGGCTACACGGACTTGCCAAGCCGCATGGCCAAGGTGGCCAGTGACCTGTACGCCACCAACCTGTTTCACCTGGTAACCGAACTGACACCGGAGAAAGACGGGCAGCCCCGGGTAAACATGGAAGACGACGTTATTCGGGGCCTTACAGTGGTATTGGATCAGGACGTAACCTGGCCACCACCTCAGCCACAAACACCGGTTAGCCCCAAACCCGCACCAGGCACTGAAGAGCCTTCTGCGGAAGAGAAGGCCGCGGCACATAAGGAATCTCAACGCCGCAGTCTTATTGGCAAAGGCGTTTTACTTGTGGTCACCCTTGCGGCGCTCTACGGGGTGGGCGCTCACGCTCCAGAAAGCTTCCTGCGCCACTTCACTGTGTTTGTGCTGGCGTGCTTTATCGGCTGGCAGGTTGTCTGGAATGTGACAGCCGCCCTGCATACGCCCCTGATGAGCGTAACCAATGCTATTAGTGGCATTATCGTGATTGGTGCCATATTGCACCTGGCTCAGGCGGAGAACGCCGCCGTCGGAATTATGGCTTTTTTGGCGGTGCTGATTGCCAGCATCAACGTAGGGGGCGGCTTCCGGGTTACCCATCGCATGCTCAACATGTTCCGCAGATAGGAGGCGACCACCATGAGTACAGGACTCGTTAGTGTGGCCTATGTGGTCGCCAGCGTATTGTTTATCTTTAGTCTGGGTGGCCTGAGCCATCAGGAATCCGCGCGCCGAGGTAACCTCTACGGGGTTGCCGGCATTCTCATCGCGCTGGTGGCCACCATGGCCAGTGTTAGTGACAGCGGACTCGCCGCCATTATCATTGCGGTACTGTTGGGCGCCGGTATTGGTATCGCCATCGCCAACAAGGTGGAAATGACCCAGATGCCCCAACTGGTGGCGCTGCTGCACAGTTTTGTGGGCCTGGCCGCGGTGCTGGTGGGCTTCTCGGGCTACATTGAGCCACTCACCTACACCACGGGTGCTGAACACACCATTAAACTGGTGGAAGTGTTTGTGGGTATCTTCATCGGCGCTATCACCTTCACAGGCTCTTTAGTAGCCTGTGGCAAGCTCGATGGCCGTATCGACAGCAAAGCCCTCACTTTACCCGGCCGCCATCTGATGAACCTGGCCGCAGTGGTCGTATCGGTATTTTTGGGTGCTTGGTTCCTGGGTACCGACAGCATGGCCTTAGGAATACTTGCCTTGGTACTTATGACTGTGATCGCAGCCGTGCTGGGCATTCACCTGATCATGGCTATTGGCGGTGCCGACATGCCCGTGGTGGTTTCCATGCTCAACAGCTATTCCGGCTGGGCGGCAGCCTCCATCGGCTTCATGCTGGGTAACGACCTGTTGATTGTGACCGGTGCGCTGGTCGGCAGCAGCGGTGCTATCCTCAGCTACATTATGTGCAAGGCCATGAACCGGTCGTTTATCAGCGTTATTCTCGGTGGCTTCGGCCAGACCAGCAGCAGCTCTGCCGTTGCGGGCTCTGACGACAGAGTAGCGGTGGAAACCAGTGCCGACGAAGTGTGTGAAGAACTGCGTAACGCCGACTCGGTGATTATCGTACCGGGTTATGGCATGGCTGTGGCACAAGCCCAGAGCGGGGTCAGCGATATGACCAAACTGCTGAGAGAGCGAGGTGTGAACGTGCGCTTTGGCATTCACCCGGTCGCCGGCCGTCTCCCTGGGCATATGAACGTGCTACTGGCAGAAGCCCATGTTCCCTACGACATAGTATTGGAGATGGACGAAATTAACGCGGATTTCCCGGAAACCGACGTAGTGCTGGTTATCGGCGCCAACGACACGGTGAACCCGGCAGCAGCAGAAGATCCAGGCAGCCCCATTGCCGGCATGCCGGTGCTTGAGGTTTGGAAGGCGCGCCAGGTGGTGATTCTTAAACGGGGCATGGCAACAGGCTATTCCGGCGTGGAAAACCCGCTGTTCTTCAAAGACAACTCCCGTATGCTGTTCGGAGATGCCAAGGACAGCATCGATAAGCTAGTGGGCGGGTTACGAGGCTGATGTCACTATGCCGTTAATGGGTATGGTATCCGGAATGCCTGGATACCATACCAGCGGAATCGTTACTCGGTGGTGTTGTATACGTAGGAAGAGACGCTGCCATCGGGGTTAAAACGTACAACCAAATCTGTGGTTTCCGCATCGCCGAAGGCTGACCAGCGGTATTTGCCGTAAGTCCAGGTGCGCTTTCCGTCCTCAACACCTGTGCGCCAAGGCTCACCGAACATTTCCTGAATCTCGGCCCGGGTAGTTTCATCCACGGTAATCTGATCAACATTGTGGGTAGAAAAATCTTTGCCCACGGTGGCGCAACCGGCAAACACCAGCAGGCTTGCAAGCATCAATACTGAAACACTGTTTTTCAAAGACATTGCCGTCCCTCTTGTTAATTCTTACCAAAAAACACCCCCATCATACGCATAGGCAGTGGGGGCGTGCTGTTACAGAGAGGACATGCTCTTTCCAAATTCAGTACAGTTCAGATTCAGTACAGTTTGGTGAGGGAGTTTCGGGCAAAATCGTCCACTTCCCCGAGTCGCCCTTCTTTCACTTTAGTGAGCCACTGCGGATCCTGCAGCAGCGCACGGCCCACGGCAATCAGCTCAAACTCGTGATTGTTCATACGCTCAACCAGCTCATCAATGCCAGACTGCTCAACCGACTCTTGCTTACTGGCCATGGTGCCGCTGATGAAATCCTCCGTCAGGCCAACGCTACCAACCGACATGGTGGGCTTGCCGGACAGCTTCTGAGTCCAGCCCGCCAGGTTGAGACTGGAGCCTTCAAATTCTGGCTCCCAGAAGCGACGAGTTGAAGCGTGGAAAATATCCACTCCGGCTTCAACCAGCGGCTTGAGAAACTGTTCGAGTTCTTCCGGGCTGTTCACCAGTTTTGCGCTGTAATCCTGCTGCTTCCACTGGGAGAATCGCAGCATGATGGTGAACTCAGGCCCGACTCTGTGGCGAACCGCTTCTACAATCTCAACTACGAAGCGCAGGCGGTTTTCCATGCTGCCGCCGTATTCGTCTTCGCGCTGGTTGGTGCCTTCCCACAGGAACTGATCAAGTAAATAACCGTGCGCACCATGAATCTCTACCCCATCAAACCCCAGGGCTTTGGCATCCTGCGCGGCATCGGCAAATGCTGTAACCACATCGTCGATGTCTTCTTTGCTCATGGCCTTGCCGTTGGGCTTGCCGGGCGCAAACAGGCCAGACGGGCTGTAACCGGGAACCGAGGTGTCCGGCTCTGTGCCTTCCTTGCGCACCGCACCTACGTGCCAAAGCTGCGGGAAGATCGCACCGCCGGCTTCGTGCACCGCATCCGCAACGTTTTTCCAACCCTCTAGCGCCTCGGTGCCATGGAACGCAGGCACATTGGGGTAACCATTTGCCGCAGGATGATTCACGGTGGTGCCTTCGGTAATGATCAGGCCCACACCTGCCTCGGCACGGCGTCGGTAGTAGTCGACGACGTTTTCACCGGGAATGCCTTTGGGCGAAAAATTGCGCGTCATAGGCGCCATGGCCACGCGGTTGCGCAGGGTAAGGTTGTGCATATCGAACGGCTGAAACATGGGGCCCAGATTCATGGTCATCGGTCATTACTCCTAATTTGGTCTCTTAAAGCAACTCGATTGAATGGCGCAACTCTATTTAATCTGGTTTTAAGATGCAACCCTATTATGTACACTTACGCACATGGCCAGAAAACGTTTTGATGACTCCAACTGCTCCGTCGCCCGCGCCCTGAATCAGGTGGGCGATTGGTGGTCCCTGCTGATCGTGCTGCACGCCATGTACGGCACCCAGCGTTTTGTGGATTTTCAGCAGGAACTGGGTATCGCTAAAAATATCCTGTGCGACCGCTTGGCACGGCTAGTGGATAACGGCGTACTGAAGAAAGTGGAGGTGGGAGAACACGGCTCACGCTTCGAATACCGGCTTACCGAAAAAGGCCGGGATCTGTTCCCGGTGGTCATTGCCCTGCGCCAGTGGGGTGACAAATGGAACCCTGCACCAAACGAAACCCCACTGGATTTGCGCGATCGGGCCACGGGGCAACCGATTCAAACGGTTCAGGTACAGAATGCAGCAGGTGAGCCAGTCACGGTGCGGGATGTTTTCGTATCTGACGTACCGACACCCAGCACCAAAAAAGACCCCGCCTGACAACCAGCACATATACGTTCCCGGCCCATTTTTTGAGTTGCGTCAATCTGGCGCTTTAACACGAATCATCCATACGGGATTATTGCGCTATATCAAGTTTCCTATCTCTGCGGCCTTTAATCTGAGCGCAACAACGATTCAGATTAAGGAGATGGTATGTCCCGTTCTTTCAAGCTCAGTGTTATGACAGCCGCCGTTATGGCCATGGCACCCGCTGCTCAGGCTTTCGAAGCTGGTGATTTCATACTGCGTGCAGGCGCTGTGCATGTGGCGCCGGATGATTCCAGTGAAGTGATCACCGCAAGTGGCGTAGCAGTATTGGGCAGTGACGCCCGTGTTGCTGTCGATTCCAACACGCAGCTTGGGCTTCGCGCCACCTATATGTTCACAAGCAATATTGGCCTTGGTGTTCTGGGTGCTACACCGTTCAAGCACAATATCAGTGGGGCTGGTGACCTTGAGGCAGCCGGGAAACTGGGCGAAACCAAACACCTGCCACCTACATTTACGCTACAGTATTTCCCGATGCACAGCTCTTCAGCACTCCAGCCATTTGTGGGCGTGGGTGTAAACTACACTACCTTCTTTGAAGAGAAGACCACCGATACGGTAGCTGCTGCATTAGGTGCCGCCTCTACAAAGCTCAAGCTGGACGACAGCGTAGGCGTTGCGTTTGAGGCCGGTGTGGATTACATGCTGAGCGAGAATTTTGGTCTGAACGCAGCTATCTGGTGGGCTGACATCAACACGGATGCCACCATTACCGCCTACGATGGGGCCGGTAACGTTGCTGCAAAGACCGATAAGTTCGAAGTCGAAATCGACCCAATGGTTTACATGGTAGGCTTCACCTACAAGTTCTGATATTCACAAACAACAATGCGGAGCCGAAGCTCCGCATTGTTTAATCAGTTACCTGTAACCCTATAAGGTTTCAGGCACCCTGAGTTTGCCGCTGACCTGAACGCCCGCGCTGACCACTGCCATTTTGGCTGCGGCCACCACTGCGCCCGCCTGGCTTGTCGCCAAAGCTGCGAGCATTGCCGCCTGGCCGGCCGTTTCCGCCGCCGTTACCACTACGATTGCGAGCCTTGCTCGGATCCGCCTTGGCTTTAGGTTTGAGCGGCAAGTTGTTCTTTGGCTCAAAACCTTCCACTTCCTTACGCGGCAGCTGCTTCTTAATCAGACGCTCAATGCCTGCCAGCATCTTGCCTTCATCGGCGCTTACCAATGAAAGCGCGTGGCCGTTCTCGCCTGCACGGCCAGTTCGGCCGATGCGGTGCACATAGTCTTCTGGCACATTTGGCAGTTCAAAGTTAACCACCTGGGGCAGCTGCTTGATATCCAGGCCACGGGCCGCGATATCGGTGGCAACCAGCACTCGTACCTGGCCTTGTTTGAAATCTGCTAAAGCCCGGGTGCGAGCGCCCTGGGATTTATTACCGTGTATGGCTGCGGCGGTAATGCCGTCTTTTTCAAGCTTTTGGGTAAGACGGTTAGCACCGTGCTTGGTGCGAGTAAACACCAACACCTGTTCCCAGCTATTATCGCGCACCAGTTTACTCAGCAGCGCAGTTTTTTGGCTCTGATCAACTTTGTACACCGACTGCTTTACGGTCTCAGCGGTGGTGTTTCTAACCGCCACGTCAATTTGCACCGGGTTGTTCAACAGGCCTTGAGCCAGAGAACGAATCTCACCGGAGAAGGTTGCTGAAAACAGCAGGTTCTGACGCTTGGCTGGCAACAGCGCAAGAATCTTTTTAATGTCGCGAATAAAGCCCATGTCCAACATGCGGTCGGCTTCGTCCAGCACCAGGATTTCAACCTCGTTGAATTTCACAGCGTTCTGCTGATACAGATCCATCAGGCGGCCTGGGGTGGCAACCAGTACGTCCAGGCCCTTGCGCAGTTTCATCATCTGCGGGTTGATTTTTACACCACCAAAAACCACCGCGGCTTTGGTAGGAACATATTTGCTGTAAAGATTTACGCTGTCGTGAACCTGCGCGGCCAGTTCCCGTGTCGGCGCCAAAATCAGTACACGGGGGCCTTTACCTGTGCGGGGGTTCTCAGCCAGGCGCTGCAGCAATGGCAGTGTAAAGCCGGCGGTTTTACCTGTGCCCGTCTGGGCTGCTGCCATAACGTCCTTGCCAGAAAGTACGGCAGGAATGGCCTGAAGCTGAATGGGAGACGGGGTTTCATAACCCTGGTCGGAGGTTGCACGGACCAGCTGCTCGGACAAACCGAGTGAAGAAAAACTCATATAAGATCAACTCTTGATTGTACTGCCTCCACGAACACCACTCTCGGCGAATGCGGGCAGAAGCCATGAAAATTCATGGTATAAAAGACGACTACAGTCACGCGCCGGTATCGGGGTGACGTCCTCTGACAGGTCGTATGGATGGTTCGCAACGCGGCTGTAAGCCGGAAACTGCAGAATCCTTAGAGGCAGGATGCGCGCACATTAACAGAGGATTTAACAATAAGCTATAAGGGATTTTAGCTTGGGACCGTATCGACAAGCACCTCAAATGAGCACCGCCGTCACTATAGACGCAAGCAAACTGGCCACCACCAGCCCGACAAGCGAAAGCCGAAGATTCCAGCGAAACGACGCATCCATAGCCTTGTAGCCGGTTAGGCGCTCCATGATAAGCGCGTTGGCGGCAAAGGGGGTGCCAAAGGCGGTGATACCCCACCCGGTTACCATACCAACACCCAGGCCAATCAACGCATTATCCGGCCAAATAACGCCGAGAATGCCGCCCGCAAGGGTGCCGATCACAATGGGGTTAACACCGGCCAGGCCGGCCGCAAAGAAAACCCAGGGCACGCAAGCGGCTATAACCGGCCAAAGCCAAATGGGCACACTCGGATCACCACTGAGCTGCCCTAGTACGGCGCCGCTGATCACCGAACCAATAAACGCAGAGCCGCCCACAATTGCCAGCTCATTGCTGACGTTGGACATGTTAACCAGTGGTGGGTTTGTTTGGCGGCTCCATGCCAGCAATCTTGCGCCAAGAACCGCGCCTATACAGCTTAGCGTTACCGCGTGCGCATAACTGAACTGATACTGATGGCTGAGCAGGAACACACCGGCACAGATAGCCAGAATAAGCGCAGCAAATCGCAACCAGGGCGCCAGCCCCGCCCTATTCTCTGGTGTGTCTGATTGCTGAGTGGTTTCTGGTTCACGCCAAATCAGCCCGCACAGCACCAGCGTAGCGGAAAACGGCACGGTGAATAGCAGCAGTTGAAGGCTGCTAAGCCCCGGTAACAACGTAAGGGTAAGCACCACAGAAATCGACAGCGGAGAAAACGTAGGCGACACACCAAACCCCCTTAACACCGCACGGGTTGCGTTGCGGGTAGCTGGTGAGTCACCACTGCTGCGCATACGCTCACCTACCAGGCTGCCTACAACCGCCACAGAGCCAAAATTCAGAGGTATGGATACAAGGGAGGTGCCAAACGACAGGCTTAGGTAGCGAGCCGAAGGGTTACCGCTAAAGAGGCTGGCAGAAATTTTCTGCAGATCCTTGGTGCGACTGAGCACGGAGGACAACAGTGTCACCGCCAGTATCAGGCCGGCCAAACGGCTCATATTCCCGGCTGCCGAGCTGACCAAGCCAGGATCGCGCCCCAAGGCAAACACCATAGCCAGCCCCGCCACAACAAACACAGCTTTGGGCACTCGCCGCATGTCCTGCCATCCCAGAATCACAGCCAAGCTGACCGCACTGGCACCAAGCCCGGCCATACCGGGAAGAAGCGCTAGAATAGCGGCGATGAGGGCGATATAAGCAAGAGCAGAACGTATCAACTGCAAGGGGGCATTTCCTAAGCGACAGAGCCAGGAATCTTAAGGGTTCTGCGCTCTGCCGGGTATCCGCAATTATGGCGATACCCGTAGCTTCCTTATTTTATCTGTCAGTGGGTTGCCGCCTTGGCAAAACCCGCTAAAGCACCGCTTACTTTTTCCAGCCCGGCATCACAGCCTTCAATCGCATGCCTGGCCTTCAGGTACTCTGGATTATTATAGCCAAACCAAACTTGGCCTTCTTCATCTTCCCAAATCAGCGCTTTCTGGGGCAGGTCCATCGCAACGCTCTGGGCACATTGCATCAGAGGTGTGCCTACCTTGGGGTTGCCAAAAATCACCAGCTCAGTTGGCCGCAGCTCCATTCCTGCCGATTCAGCTCCCGCCGCATGATTGATACGGTTCATGACGTTCATACCCTTTTCGTTCAAGACAGCTTCAAGTTTATCCGCTGTAGCCGCTACGCTATGATTACTTTTAACCGCGATTAATCCATCGGCAGCCATAACAACGCCTGAACAAAGCAATAAAATAAAGGGCAAGACAACAATCCTGAAAATGTTCATGGGTCGCGTTCTTTTTTGTGAAATGTGAGCCTAATAATAGACCACTTAGACCGTGCGAAGGAACCAAACCACTAATCGGGCATTTGCTTTGATCCATCTACGTGCTATTACGTATGAATCATACGCTTAAGCTATTAACCAAAACCGCCAACAAGGAGCGCAGCCCAGACCTCGGGCCGCACACAGCCATGCTTAAACGAATTCTGTCCTGTTTTTTTCTGCTCGTACTGAGTATTTCCAATCAGGTTCATGCCCAAGAGCCACCTTTGAAAGTCGGCATCACCACCGTTCCTCCTTTTGTTATGGAAACGGATGATGGCCGCTGGGAAGGGATCAGCATTGATCTCTGGGAAGATATTGCTACCGGCATGGAGCGGGAATTTGAATGGGTTCCCCTTAGCTTCAATGAGCTGCTCGAAGCTGTTGAAAATGGTGAAATAGATGTAGCCGTTGGCGCCCTGACCATGACGGCCGACCGGGAAGCCCGGTTCGATTTCAGCCACCCCTTTTATCAAACGGGCCTGTCTATTGCTGTACCGCCGGTGCCGGAGCAAGGCCTGCTTAGCAGTCTAAAGGCGTTCGTTAGCTGGCAGTTCCTCAGCGCCGTTCTTGCATTGGGCGCTCTGCTGCTGGTCGTTGGTTTCTTGTTGTGGCTGGTTGAACGGCGCCGCAACCCGGAGCAATTCGGTGGCTCCGCAGCCCAGGGTATTGGCTCCAGTTTCTGGTGGGCCGCCGTTACTATGACCACCGTCGGCTACGGCGATAAAGCGCCGGTCTCACTTGCCGGTCGGTTAATCGGTCTGGTTTGGATGTTTGCCGGCTTGATTATGGTGGCCAGCTTTACAGCTGCTATCACGTCGTCTTTGACAGTGAGCAACCTGCGTACCGGCATTCAAGGCACAAACGATCTGCCCGGCAAGGTGGTGGCCACCATTTCCAATACAGCAAGCCAGCGCTACCTGGAAGACGAGCATATTCGTTATCAGACCTATCCGGATCTAACCTCCGCCATGGAATCGGTAGTCAGTGGCGAAACCGACGCCATCGTGTATGACCGTGCGCTGATGCAGTATCGAAACCTGCAACTGGGCCAAAAGAAGCTAGCAATTCTTCCCGGTGTGTTTGCAAAGCAGTTGTACGCGTTGGCCCTGCCAGACGGCAGCCCGCTTCGAGCGCAGATCTCGCAAGAGGTTTTAAGGGTGACAGAAGACGAGAGCTGGGCAGGTATCCGAGCGGCCTACCTAGGTAAGGAATAAGCGTGATGGAGCGCAGCGATTGCTGCGCCCCATCAATACTCAAGCGCCAAACAGCGCCGAGCTCAGAGGCCTGAAAAAGCCACGAGGCTGCTGGCCTTGGGCTTTGGTTTTCTTGCCATCAAACTCAATGTAACCGTCTTCAATCGGATCAAAACGCAGTATTTTCACGTCTTCCAGATAATTCTGAGACGATTTCCACGGCCCATGGGTGCCCTGGCGCGGCAGACGATCTGCAGCACGTTTGATGTAGCCGGCGTCAAGTGAGCCAAGTACGGTATCCTCGCCCAGGCTATTCTCAGTGTCCTTAGCGACCGCCACACGCAGCCCGCGCCGATCCATGTGATTGATCAGTCGGCACATGTATTCGCTGGCAATATCCGCTTTCAGGGTCCAGGAAATGTTGGTATACCCGAAGATCATGCCGGCGTTGGGCACGCCCTCAACCATCACATTTTTGTAGACCACCTTATCTTTCAGAACCACTTCCCGGCCGTTTACTTTTGGCTTGATGCCCCCGAGCATCTGAATATCCAGGCCGGTGGCGGGAATGATGATATCCGCATCCAGTTGCTCACCGGATTTCAGGCGAATGCCGGTTTCGGTGAACCGTTCAATATGATCGGTTGCGATGGAGGCCCTGCCTGCTTTCAGGGCCCCAAACAAATCGCCGTCTTTCACCACGCACAGGCGCTGATCCCAAGGATCATAGTCTGGCGTGAAGTGACGCATATCGGTTTGATCACCCACTTGGCGTTTGATAATACCTAAGAACAAGCGGCGCATGGCTTTCGGGCTTTTACGAGAGCGCTGGTACAAAAACCGGGAAATCGAGATATTACGGGCACGGGTTATTCGGTAGGCAAGTTTGGCGGGCAGCACCTTCTGCAGCCCAAGGGTTACCTTATCCGTTGACGGCAAAGGCATCAGGTAAGTAGGTGAGCGTTGCAGCATGGTTACGTGGCTGGCTTTCTCTGCCATGGTAGGCACCAGCGTAATCGCCGTTGCGCCACTGCCGATTACTACAACCTTCTTACCCGTATATTCCAGATCTTCTGGCCAGTGTTGCGGGTGAACAATCTGGCCTTTGAAATCGGCCTCGCCGGGAAAATCCGGCTTATAGCCCTGATCGTAGTTGTAGTAGCCAGTGCAACCCACCAAGAAGCTAGCGGTGTAAGTTTCTGTCTTACCAGTTCCTTCATTCTCGGCGGTCAGCTTCCAGCATTTATCCACACTGGACCAGTCTGCCGTTTTTACCGCAAGGCTGTAACGAATGTGTCGCTCAACATCGTTTTCCTTGGCAGTTTCATGCACATAATTTTTGATGGAGGCGCCATCCGCCAGCACCTTGCCACCCGTCCAGGGGCGGAAGTTGTAGCCAAAGGTAAACATGTCGGAATCTGAGCGAATGCCCGGATAGCGAAACAAATCCCAAGTACCGCCGAGTGATTGTCGCCGCTCCAGAATGGCGAAAGACTTTCCTGGACATTCCCGCTTCAGGTGGCAGGCCATACCGATGCCGGACACCCCGGCTCCGATGATCAATACGTCAAAATGCTGTTCGCTCATAACCCACCCTCACTTTCACAGTCGTTATTTTGGGTACCTATTGGCATTCAAGATAACGCAGCCCAGTACAGTGGGAAATTGGCCTACCGCCGCACAAAAGCTGTTGTTTGGGCCAGTTTGCGAATGCTGTGGGCCGAGCACTGTGCCCACAGCCGTAGGCGCAGGGTCAGTCGTGGTGGCCGATCGGGCCTTCGGTAAACAGGAACGTTCGCAGGTGCTTATCCATCACGGGATCCTTGCGTCGAATCCACTCCAGCACCATAGCTGCGTGTTCTTTTTCTTCATCGCGGTTATGCTCGAGGATTGCCTTCAACTCAGCGTCCTTGCAGGCGTCCACTCGCTGGTTGTACCAATCTACCGCTTCAAACTCTTCCATCAAAGAGGCGACCGCACGGTGCATTTCGCGGGTATCATCCGTCAGTTCGCCGACGGGCTCGTGGTAGCTGTCACTGGCCATAGTTCAATCCTTTTTCTGAAAATCAGTAGGGTGCGATTTAGCACAACGGGCATCTTTGACAATAGCCGAAAACTCGCTCTTAAACACCACGGTTTCGTTTGAGCCGCCGCCTAAGCTATGGCAAAGTCTGGCGCCAAGCTAACTCGGGTATTCGCCCCATGAAAACCGTTTTCTCGCCACTGCACAGCCGCCGTTCCGTTAAGACCGAGCTGGATGGTGGTATTTTGATTGAACCCCATGAAAAACCATCCCGGGCAGAAACCATTCTGGCCCGCGTGAAAGCGCAAGCCCTGGGTGACGTGCTTGAGCCAGAAGAGTTTGGCTTGGAGCCCGTAAAACGTGTGCATAAATCAGATTACTTAGAGTTTCTGGAGCACTGCTGGGCAGACTGGGTTGCTGAAGGCAAACCAGGCGAAGCCATTCCGGCTGTTTGGTGTGGCCGCGGCATGCGGCCTCGAGTGCCCAAAGACATTGACGGGCGCCTTGGCTACTACAGCTTTGCGGCCGAAACCTCCATTTCCGACGGCACCTGGGAAGCGGCCTGCGCCTCGGCCAACGTCGCCCTGACGGCGCAAAAGCTGGTTTCTGGCGGCGAGCGCGCCGCCTTTGCCCTGTGCCGGCCGCCCGGCCACCATGCCCACGCCGACCTGTTCGGCGGTTACTGCTTCTTTAATAACGCGGCCATTGCGGCTCAGGCCTTTCGTGATCAGGGATGTAAACGGGTGGCAATTCTGGATGTAGATTTTCACCATGGCAACGGCACCCAGGCCATTTTCTATGATCGCCGCGATGTACTGACCATCAGCCTGCATGGTGATCCGGATCTTGTGTTTCCCCACTTTCTAGGTTTTGGAGATGAAACCGGGGAAGGCGAAGGAGACGGCTATAACCTCAACATTGTTTATCCTCCAGGAACCCCCTACAGCATCTGGGGCCAGGGCTTAGAAACCGCGTGCGAACGCATTGCAGCCTTTCAGCCAGACGCACTGGTGATCGCCTTGGGTGTGGATACCTTTGAAGAGGACCCAATCTCGTTCTTCAAGCTGAAATCGGCAGATTATCTGTCGATGGGCAAACGCATTGAACAACTCGGGCTGCCTACGGTTTTCACCATGGAAGGCGGTTACGATGTGGATGCGATTGGCGTGAATGCCGTGAATGTGATGCAGGGCTTTGAGAGTGAAAAGCAGGAAGTACGGGACAATGACTACTAAATAAACACTAGACGACCGGTCTAATGACCTTTATGATTGCGCCATGAATCGACATCAAGACACCTGCCAACACCTTCTGGACACTGGTCGCGATATTCTTGCGGCACGGGGTTTCAGCTCTGTTGGGCTGAGCACCATTCTCCAGCAGGCGGGTGTACCGAAAGGTTCCTTCTATCACTACTTCAAATCCAAGGAGAGCTTTGGGCAAGCGGTATTGGAGGATTATTTTGTCGGTTACATGGAAAACCTGGAAGCACGCTTCAGTGATAACAGCCAGCCGGCTTTGGATCGCCTGATGAGCTACTGGCATAACTGGCAGCATCAATACTGCGGCCCGGCAGGCCTGAAAGACTGCCTGGTGGTTAAGCTCAGCGCCGAGGTAGCCGATTTGTCAGAGGCGATGCGCCTGACACTCAGGGATGGCACTGGCCGGATTATCGGCGGCATAACCCAGTGCATTGAAGACGCAATAGCCGAAGGGTCATTGCGCGATCAAAACGCCCGGCAACTGGCCACCAGTTTGTACCAGCTTTGGCTGGGCGCGAGCCTGCTAACCAAACTTCACAGGGACGATCAGCACATGACGCACGCCATGATGTTTACCCAGGATCTGATCAAAAGCTAAGCAATCCGTTCATAAACACTGGGCCATAAGGCCTTATTTTTTTGCCTAAAGACTAGGCGACCGGTCTATTTTAATCTCGCAGAGCCATCATTAAGGATCACAAATGAACAACTTCAACTTTTATAACCCGACCCGCATCGCCTTTGGCGAAGGTAAAATTGCCGAGCTCGACCAATTGGTGCCCCGCGACGCCAAAGTACTCGTGCTGTTCGGTGGTGAAAGCGCCCGCCGCACCGGCACTCTGGATGAAGTTAAACTGGCCCTGGGGGATCGCCAGGTGACAGAGTTTGGCGGTATTGAACCAAACCCAAGCTTTGAAACCCTGATGAAAGCGGTAGCTCAGGTACATGAGGAGAAAGCCGACTTTCTGCTCGCCGTAGGCGGCGGATCGGTTATTGATGGCACCAAGTTTGTAGCCGCTGCGGCCGTGTTCGAAGGCGACGAGTGGGACATTCTACTCAAGGGCGGCAGCAACATTGAGCGCGCCCTGCCCTTTGGTTCCGTGCTAACTCTGCCGGCCACAGGCTCGGAAATGAACAAGGGCGCCGTGGTCACTCGCAAATCCCTGAAGGCGAAACTGCCGTTCCACAGTGATTTGGTGTTTCCGCAGTTCTCAGTGCTCGACCCCACAAAGACCTTTACCCTGCCGCTACGTCAGGTAGGTAATGGGGTGGCAGATGCCTTTGTACACGTGATTGAGCAATATCTGACTTACCCGGCCCAGGCGCCGGTACAGGATCGGTTTGCAGAAGGCTTGCTACTGACACTCACCGAAATCGGCGAACAAGCCCTGGCCGAACCCGAGAACTACCAGGTGCGGGCCAGCTTGATGTGGACAGCCACACTGGCGCTGAACGGCCTGATTGGCAGTGGCGTGCCTCAGGATTGGGCCACACACATGCTTGGCCACGAGCTAACCGCCCTGCATAACCTTGATCACGCTCAAACCCTGGCGATTGTATTGCCATCGATGTTGCGCGAGCGCAAATCCGCCAAACTCGACAAGCTGGTTCAGTATGGCGAGCGCGTTTGGAATATTCGTGAAGGAAACGCTGAAGAAAAAGCCGAAGCCGCCATTGCCAAAACTCAAGCGTTCTTCGAATCTCTCGGCGTTAAGACCCGCCTTAGCGATTACGATCTTAGTGAAGAACACATAGAGCCCCTGATCAAGAGCCTGGAAAGCCACGGCATGGTAGCGCTTGGCGAGCACGGTGATGTCACGCCGGATATGTGCCGCAGGGTGCTTCAAGCAAGCCTGTAAGCCAAAACCTTATCCTTTTGCGGGGCCCTGATGATTTACAGGTGCCCCTTTTTTTGCACAAACGGCGCGGGCTCAGCCCTTGAAACCCTTGCCCACAATATACACTTCCCGGGAGCGGGCGCGGGAGGAATCCGGCTTGCGTACCACCACTTTGTCGAACACCTCTCGGGCGGCTTTCAGATACTCATCGTAGCCTTCGCCCTGAAACACCTTGGCCACAAAGCTGCCTTTAGGCTTGAGTACCTGGCTGGCCATGTCCAGCGCCAGTTCCACCAAATACATAGAAGACGCCTGATCGGCCACCGTTACCCCACTGATATTCGGCGCCATATCGGAAACCACCACATCTACCCGGCTATCGCCAAGCGCCTCCATAATGGCATCAAACACCGAGTCTTCGGTGAAGTCACCCTGAACAAACTCTACCCCGGCAATGGCATCCATAGGCAGAATATCAGACGCCAGCACCCTGCCCTTATGGCCCACCAGATTAACCGCCACTTGCGACCAGCCGCCCGGCGCAGAGCCCAGATCCATCACCACCATGTTGGGGTGAATCAGCCTGTCCTTCTTGTTGATTTCAAGAAGCTTGTAGCTGGCCCGTGAGCGATAGCCATCTACCTGCGCCTGTTTCACGAAGGGATCGTTTACGTGCTCATCAAGCCAGCGGCCAC
>NZ_JBQDKB010000080.1:0-16775 GCF_052094685.1 Marinobacter sp. | reverse complement strand
ATCAGAATGCCGGAACAACGGCACCTTCATACTTCTTCTTGATGAACTCACGAACGTCATCAGACTTCAGCGCTTTCGCCAGCTTCTGCATGGCTTCGCTGTCTTTGTTATCAGGACGAGCCACCAGAATGTTCACGTAAGGAGACTCGGAACCTTCAATAATCAGAGCGTCTTCTGATGGGTTCAGGCCTGCTTCCAGTGCGTAGTTGGTGTTGATCAGAGCAACGTCTACTTGGCCAAGAATCCTTGGTAGTGTGGCAGCTTCCAGCTCTTTAAAGTCGAGGTTTTTGGGGTTATCAGCAATGTCACGCGGTGTGGCGGTGATTTTGCTGTCTTCCTTCAAGGTGATTACACCGGCTTTTTGCAGCAGCAACAGCGCGCGGCCACCGTTGGTGGGGTCGTTTGGAATAGCAACCACGTCGCCTTTTTCCAGTTCGTCCAACGAGTCGATTTTGTTGGAGTAAGCACCAAACGGCTCTACGTGAATGCCCGCAACGGTCACCAGGTTTGTGCCACGACCGTCGTTAAACTCATCCAGGTACGGCTGGTGCTGGAAGAAGTTAGCATCCATACCCTTCTGATCCACTTGAATGTTCGGCTGGATATAGTCAGTAAATACTTTCACTTCCAACTCAACACCCTGTTCCGCCAGCTTCGGCTTCACAAATTCCAGCAGTTCGGCGTGGGGTACGGGGGTGGCGGCTACGGACAGCTTTTCAGCGGCTACCGCGCCAGAAAAAACGGATGCAGCAGCTAGGGCTACCAAAGCTTTTTTTAACTTCATGAATACACTCTCCTGTTAACTAAAATTACTTACGGCTGAAATGCAGAACCAGTCGATCACCGATCATCTGCAGCACTTGCACGAATATCACCAGCAGGGCCACGGTAATCACCATCACATCTGTCTGAAACCGTTGATAACCAAAGCGAATTGCCAAGTCTCCCAGGCCTCCGCCGCCGATAACGCCAGACATAGCCGCATAAGACACCAGCGTAATCGCGGTTACGGTAATACCCGCGATGATGCCCGGAAGCGCCTCGGGCAGCAAGGCGCCGAATATGATCTGCCGCACGTTGGCGCCCATGGCCTGGGTGGCTTCGATAATACCTCGGTCAACTTCCCGCAAGGAGGTTTCTACCAACCGGGCAAAAAACGGCGCACCGCCTGCAACCAGTGGCGGAATGGCACCGGCCACACCAAGAGAAGTGCCAATCAGCATTACGGTGAACGGTATCATTACAATCAGCAGAATGATGAACGGCACGGAGCGCAGCACGTTCACCACAAATGACAGCACGGCATAGGCCACTGGCTGTTCCAGCAACTGACGTTTACCCGTTAGAAACAACAACACACCTATCGGCAGACCTGCCAGCACACTGAACAGCAGCGACAGTCCCACCATGATCAGAGTATCCCAGCTTGCTATGCCGATCTCTGGCCAATCCACGTTACTCAATAAAGCTTCCATCAGCGCAACACCTCTACGTGAACATCGGCCGCTTCCAGGGCGTTCATGGCCGCGCCCAGATCACCGCCTACCAGCGACAGGGTTAGCTGTCCGTAGGGCGTATCCTTGATGTGATCGATACGGCCAGCGAGGATGCTGAAATCTACACCGGAGGCGCGAGCCACGCTGCCTAGTAGCGGCTGGTAGGTGGATTCACCTTTGAAGGTCAGCCGCAGAATACGGCCATTGGCCTTCTGTAGATCTTCTTGCCGGTCTCGGCTATCCACGCTCTCGCTTTCAAGTACAAATTCCCGAGTGGTGGGGTGTTGTGGGTGCAGGAAGACATCGCTCACCAGCCCCATTTCCACCACGCGCCCGCCGTCCATCACGGCAACCCGGTCACATACTCGGCGCACCACATCCATCTCGTGGGTGATGAGCACGATGGTTAAGCCCAGTTCTTTGTTAATCTCCGCCAGCAACCTAAGTACCGATTGGGTGGTTTGCGGGTCAAGTGCGCTGGTGGCTTCGTCGCACAGAAGAATTGTAGGCCTGCAGGCCAATGCACGGGCAATGCCCACGCGCTGCTTCTGGCCGCCGGATAACTGGGAAGGGTATTTATCGGCCTGATCCGCAAGGCTAACGCGGGCCAGCAACTCCTGCACGCGATCCCGAATTTCCGCTTTGGAATAGATGCCCGCCAGCTTCATGGGGAAAGCAATGTTATCCGCTACGGTTTTGGAAGACAGCAGATTGAAGTGCTGGAAGATCATGCCGACTTTGCGGCGAAAGGCTCGCAGCTCTGCGGCGCTGTACCGGGTGATATTCTCGTCGTCAATCAGAATATCGCCGCCGGTGGCAGGCTCCAGCAGGTTGATCAGCCGTACCAGGGTGGATTTCCCCGCCCCGGAATGCCCGACAATGCCGAACACCTCGCCGGTTTCTATGGTCATATCAGTAGGATGAAGCGCGGGGATCGCCCGGCCGCCCACCTGATACGACTTCTGTACCTGGTTAAATACAATCACGGTCAGCGCCTTGTGGGTGCAGGTTTAAAGCCGGCGATTATAAACTATTCAGCGGCCAAACCCGAACCCACAAAGCAACTCTAAAGCTCGTACAACTGGGCTACGTGCAGAATTGGCCCGGTTGGTTGCCCAGTAGTGGAACCTCCAAGAGGTTCCAGACTGATGGCCAGAGTGCGGCTTTGAGACAGCGCTTGCCTGGTTTTGTCCGTTAGAGTCACCTCATGCAGACCACCAACAGGAATAACACCCAGCGACAGCGGTTGCCCACTCTCCGGTACGATCCAAAGTTCGTAATCCTTGCCAGCTTCAGCCGCGCCGGCGGCCACTGAACGCAGCTTCAGCAAATTACCCTGCCCGGCTTCGCTTACAAGCCAGAGAGGGTCACTGGTATCGGCCTGAACAATCGCACCAGAAAGCTGCATTGGGGGAAGATCCTTGGGTGAGGGCTGCACCAACACAAAAGCCATAACCAAAACGGCTGCCGTAGCCACAATACTCCAGCCACGCCAGAACCAACGATCGTTTGCAGCTGGCTGAGCTTTACCTATCTCGTGGGTGTTCTGCCATAAACGACGTTCTATAGATTCCCATGCGGACGACGGTGGCGCGACTTCCGGCACGTCAGCAGACAGCAAGCCGAGTTTTTGCTCCCAAAACCAGACCTCTTCCCTTACCTTGGCGGATTCCATTATCCAGCGCTCAAAACGCTTACGAGCCGGGCCATGGAGAGAGCCCAGAACATACTCCGCAGCAAGCATTTCGATGCGTTCCGGTGTCTTTTTCATTTTTCCAGGCACCTCTTTAAAGCCATCAAGCCCCGGCGAATCCAACTTTTTACGGTACCCAGCGGCGAGCTTAGCGTTTCGGCCAGCTCATCGTGGGTAAGGCCTTTGTAATAAGAGAGCAGAATGCTGTCACGTTGCACGTCCGTTAGTTCATCCAGGCAACCGGTAAGCTGGGCTTCTCCAGCACTGCGAAGGGACTCATCAAGAGGGCCTTCGCGCCCGTCTGCAATGTGTTCAAGATGCTGTTCACCGCTGTTATGACGAACCTTGCGCGCACGCATCATGTCCAGTGTCCGGTAGCGGGCGATGCTCATCATCCAACCTAGCGGCATACCCCGGTCTGTGTGGTATTCCCTAGCTCGGTGCCAAATCTGGATGAACGCCTCCTGAAGGGCTTCCTCCGCCAGATCCCGCTGCCCCGCCAGCTTCAGACACATACCAAACATTCTTGAGGACACGCATTGGTACAGCTGTCGAAACGCGGCTCGGTCTTCACGGGATACGGCCACCAGCAAGCGCATCAAATCGTCCTGATTATTGTGGTTCTGGGACACTTGAGACATTTCAGCTCCGTCGATTGATAGCTATCCATACGCACGGCCTATCCGGCGAGATGCAGATACCACTCTATTTTTTTTTATTGCGGTGTGCATCTTTATTCTTTAGCTAACCGTTCCCTCTTTTGCCACAACCACAATAAGACATATTGAGGAATCGCTATGAACACAATCATCAAACGCTCTGCGCTCGCGATTGCTGTCGCGGGAGCCTGCCTTAGCGCCGGCTTGAGCCAAGCCTCCAGCCACCGTGAAGCGCCCTTTATAACCGAAGTGCCAAAAGTGGATGGCACCGACTTTTATATGTTCCGAAGCTATGAAACAGGCCGGGAAGACTATGTAACCCTGATTGCCAACTACCTGCCGCTTCAAGACGCCTACGGCGGGCCCAACTATTTCGATCTGGACGAAGACGCCGTTTACGAAATCCACGTCGACAACAGCGGCAATGCACAAGAAAACCTCACATTCCGCTTTCAGTTCTCAAGCACATTGAACGACATTCAGTTGCCGGTCGGCACCGATGGCGATCAGAAGATGGTCTCTGTGCCACTGAAGAACATTGGCGATGCCACCAACGCCGCCAACGTTCAGCTCAGCCAGGAGTATACGGTTTCAGTAATTCGTGGTGATCGCCGTACCGGCACTGTTGAGACCGCGACCAATATTACTGACGGCACAGGAACCTTCGATAAACCTCTGGACAACATCGGTAACAAATCGATTGGCGATTATGCAGCCTACGCGGGCCAACACATTTTCGAGATTGGCATTCCAGGCTGCTCCACCAACGGCCAGGTGTTTGTGGGTCAACGCAAAGAAGCCTTCGCGGTAAACCTAGGCGAGATTTTCGACCTGGTTAACACCAACCCTCTCGGCGCACGTGACGGCGAAGGTGAAGGTGACCTAGCCGACAAGAATGTGACATCGTTTGCTCTGGAAGTACCCACCGAGTGCCTGACTGGCACGGCCATGACCGGTATGGATCAACCAGTTATCGGCGCCTGGACCACCGCCAGCGTGCGGCAGGCGAGAATCATCAACCCAGAACCGACTGCGGACGGCAAAGGTGCCACGGTGGAAGGCGGCGCCTGGACTCAAGTATCGCGCCTGGGCATGCCTCTGGTGAACGAAGTGGTTATCGGCCTTAAAGATAAAGACCTGTTCAACGCCAGCGAGCCCATGAACGATGGCCAGTTTGCCACCTACGTAACCCACCCAACCCTGCCGGAACTGTTGGAAATATTGTTTGGAAGCGCAGGCGCTGTCGCGCCGGATAACTTCCCCCGCACTGACTTGGTAACAGCCTTCCTGACCGGTGTACCCGATGTAAATATGCCAGTGGGCGTGCAAGGCTCGGAGATGCTTCGGCTGAACCCGGCTATTGCTGCTACCCCCGCAGCCACGCAAAACGACTTGGGTGTTCTGGGTGGAGACAACGCCGGTTTCCCGAACGGCCGTCGCCCAGTTGATGACGTAGTCGATTCCGCTTTGCGGGTGGTTATGGGTGCCTTAACCGAGAACGCCCCAAACAAGGACACTCCGTTTACCGATGGCGTCCAACTGGACCCAACCGAGCTCCAGGTGGTGTTTCCGTACTTGGCTACTCCGCTAGCCGGCTCACCCAATTCATAAGGAGTGAATCATGAAACTTACCATGAAGTTTGCCGGGGCGAGTGTTATGGCGTTGGCACTGACAGGGTGTTTCGACGGCTCAAGCAGCCACAGTAACCAGGGCCAGCAGCCCGCGATGTCGGTGGATTTCGAAACCTTTGTACGGGGCGAACTCGAAAACCCAAACCCCAACCGGGAGCCCGCGAACGTTAACGGGGTCGATTTCAGCTTCAACAACCAGGACGATCCACGGGCCTACGATGACCTCCTCAAATAAAAACTCTCCACACCGGACCCACCTTGCGTTATGTCCGGTCTTCTCCCTTCCTGCGCTTCGGCGCGGGGGGGCTTTTTGGATGGGGTTTGGCTTGCTCGGCTTGCTGTGTTCGGCAACCGTTGCAGCAGCTTCGAGCCCAATTCAAAGCGATTTTGACGACAATACTGTGCTGGTAACGCTGCCCGCGTCTGCGCCAACCAGCGATCGTATTCCTTCTTCGCCCCAGGACATGGCCCAGGAAGTTCATAGGCTCATTTCCGAAGCAAGACGCAGCGGCGACCCCCGCTTTCTGGGCTACGCCGAGCGATTATTCAACCAGCAGGTGGGCCAAGAGCTGACCGATGAATTGCTGATACTGCGAGCAACCTTGGCTCAGAGCCTTCATCAGTTCGATGCGGCACGACAAGATTTAAAGACCGTGCTCAACCGCACTGAGGCACCCATACAGCGAGCTCAGGCGTTGGTAACACTCGCCAACATTGAGATTGTTCAGGGGCATTACAACCGGGCACTGGCACTTTGTGAGCAACTGAAAACCGAACGCCCCGGCCTGATCGCAGCAAGTTGTCAGGCCCAAGTGGCCGCCCGTGCCGGAGCGGCCAAAACCGCTTATGACAACTTGGCCGACACAACCCGATCCCTAGGTAGCGCAGGAACCCAAGAACGCCTCTGGGCCCAGGGGACGCTGGGAGACATCGGAGCACAGCTGGGCCAAGACTCTGCGGTTAGGCACTGGCAGTGGGTGCTGAACCAGGATCCAGACGACTTATACACCCGGGCTCAACTTGCAGATTGGTACCTCCACCATGGAAAAGCCAGCCAAGCGCTGGCCATCACAGAGGATTATGAGGCCATCGACAACCTGGCCGTCATTCGCGCCATCGCTATGCGCCGTATAGATCATCCAGATGCCTCGGCGCTGGCTTCCAGATTGCGCGAGCGGTTTGATGAAGCCCTGTGGCGAGGCTCCATGTTGCATCAGCGGGACTTAGCTCGTTTCGAGCTGGATATCGAACATCGGCCAGATGTCGCGCTCCAGCACGCCATGGCTAACTGGGCATCACAGCGTGAGCCCTTGGATACACGTCTGGCGCTTAGGTCTGCGATTGCCGCGCAAGACGACACAGCGCTGGCCCAGCTACGCAGCTGGCTTAAGCAAAAGAACCAGTCTGATGCCCGTTATCCGGAGGGTTCATGATGCGCGCCATACAACTTCTCACCATGTTAGTCATGATGCTGCTCGCAAGTACGGCCTTGGCCCACAAGGCCAGCGACAGCTTTATCTACGTAGACTTGGATGCTTCAGAAGTACGAATCGACATTGCACTGCGTGATCTCGCCTTGTTGGTGCCCCTGGACTCCAACAACGATCAAAAGGTTACGGGCCAGGAACTTCGCACACAGCGGCCAGCCACCACACAAGCCATTGAAAATTCGGTTACTTTGGCCAGTGCTCAGGGCGCCTGTGACCTTCGAGGGCAGGCTTGGGGGCTGAGTGCACACAGCGACGGGCCGTATCTGGCCACCCAATATCGGGTCGACTGCGCCAATGGCGAGTCCCCAGAGCAGATTAAATACACCCTGCTGTTCGATCGGGACAGCCTGCACCGGGGGCTGGTTGAGATCACATCCGGAGACACCCGCTCTCTCACCGTACTGTCTCCAGAGCAGCAGGTTGTTGAGCTTACGGGGAACGCTACGGGAGGTGCTATAGGGTTATGGGGCACCTTTGCAACGTTTCTCCGCGAAGGCGTTATCCATTTGTTGATCGGGCTAGATCACATGCTGTTTCTGCTGGTGCTGGTGCTACCAGCTACGCTGATCAGCTACCGGCAGGATAGCCAAGGTACAAACAATCGCTCACTGAAATCGCGGCTACTGCAGTTGACGGGCATTGTGACTGCCTTCACGGTGGCGCACTCCATCACCTTGGCTTTGTCGGCGCTGGGTATTGTTCAGCTCCCCATCGCCTGGGTTGAAACAGTGATTGCGCTGTCCATCGCCATGGCCGCCCTCAATGTGGTCTGGCCTTTTCTGGGCCGGAAAACCTGGAAACTGGCGTTCGTCTTCGGGCTGGTTCATGGCTTCGGCTTTGCCAGCGTACTTGGCGATCTGACCGGAGGAATTTCCAACTTGGCCATTGCCCTCGCGGGCTTCAATCTGGGGGTGGAATTCGGGCAACTGGGCTTGCTATTGATCGGCTTTCCGCTGCTATATGCCTTAGCGCATGTGCGCGTGTACCAACGGGTTTTGGTGCCGTTGGCTCTCGTGGGTGTGGGCACTATCAGCTTGATGTGGGTCGTAGAAAGAGCAGGTTCTATCTAGAAAGCAGTATCGTTAAAACCCAAAAAGCCGGGCTATCAGCGCCCGGCTTTTTGTTCGAAGTTTCAGATCAATGTAACGCCCGCAACTGGCGGGGATACAACGCTGCGCTCACTTCAGGTTCTTCCAGAAGATCGGCAAGCTCAAGATCCACATCGCTTTCTTCACCGTGCTCCGGTAGGGGCTCAAACAGTGTGCTGAGCCAGGATGCAATCGAAGGTTCTTCGTCACGCTTATAGTCGGTGGACAACGCTTTAATACGGCGAAAGCCAATAATGCGCTGATGCTTAGGATCCCGAATCTGCTCAAACCCGCGCCAGTACACATGATCTCGTGTATGGAGCTGCACAAACAACGTATCTATCGGATCGTTTGCCTCTTCCTCGACATCTTCATCAGCCGAGGCCTCAACGGTGCTCTCTTTTGTAATGGCCCCCTCTTCTTTTGCGCTACGTTCTTCTGTCGGTTCCGCATTTTTCTGACGGATGGTTGTCCAGGCGGGGTACAGAACCGCCACGGCATCCGCTTCAACATGCTCGCGGGCAGCGCGGAGAATCAATCCCCAGCGTGCCTTGTCGGCATCGGTTTCAAGTGAGTTGATGGGCAAGTCATAGCTTTGTTCGCTGGCCAGAACAATCGCCATCATCGGGGCGTCTAGCTCCCCCATGGCTTCTGCCTGTGCTACTGATACCAGTTCGTCGATTGCCATCGGTTGGTTCATAATACGCTCGCCTCCACGATGCCATCAGGGTGTATCAGGAAGGTGATCTCCCTGATACACAGCATAGCTTGTTACACATAGAAAGATAAACGTGGGGTTTCAATCAATGGATCACAAGGCCGCTGGCGGAAAAGCATTTTCAAGCCGTTCATAGTAGCCAAACCAAGGGGCAGCCTCTTCAAGCTGAGCAGCCAGTTGCAGCAACACCTTTTCACCGCCATGGGGTGCGCCCAACTGCACACCAACCGGCAGTCCCTCAGCTGTCCAGTGCATAGGTACAGACATAGCAGGCGTTCCCGTGAGGCTGGCAAGCTGAGTGAATGGCGTGCGGGCCAGGCTTTCCATCGCCATCTGATCCACCTGGCCGCTGCGATGCACCATTCTTCCGGCTTTAAGGGTCAGCATCAGCTTTGCTGCCAGTTTCAGGTGTGCGGGGGTCTCTAACTCGCCAATACGGGCAGGCATCTGGCCGGTGGTGGGGCAGAGGTAGAGATTGTATCCGCCAAAAAACGCCCCTAGCGCCCGGGCGAACTCATTCCATTGCTGGCGGCGAAGTACGTAATCTGACAAAGGCATCGTATTACCCAGCATACCAATCAGGCGGGTATCCAACTCAAAATCGCTGTCAGAAGCACCAAGCCGAGCTTTGGCTTTCGCCATCATGGCAGACACTTCGCCAAAGTAGAGACCAAGGTAGCAACGGGCCAGCGCCATGCCATCGAATTCCGGCCGGGCATACTCAACCTTGTGTCCCAGGTTTTCCAGAATCCGCGCCGTTTCTTCAACGGCTGTAACGCATTCAGGAGCCACCTGTGTGTCGTAAGGGGAGGCGGTGAACACGCCAATTTTCAGACTGCCAGGCGACTGCTGCATCAAATCAGCATAGGCAACGCTGGGGGCAGGAATAACAAACGGGTCGCCGGAGGCCGAGCCACTGAGCACATCCAGCATGGCTGCACTGTCGCGTACGGTGCGGGTAACCACGTGGTCTGACGAGGCGCCTGTCCAGGATTCGCCCATCACAGGCCCACTAGAGATGCGCCCACGAGACGGTTTGAGCCCGAACAGCCCGTTGTAGGCTGCAGGTATGCGAATTGAGCCACCGCCGTCGTTGGCGCCAGCCATAGGCACAATACCTGCGGCAGTAGCGGCACCCGAACCGCCACTTGAGCCCCCGGGAGTAAGCTTGGTATTCCAGGGGTTGCGCGACGCTCCCCACAGCTCGGATTCGGTAATGGCCTTTAGGCCGAATTCTGGCGTGGCAGTTCGCCCCAAAAACACCAGCCCACCCTCACGAGATCGGCGCACAAACTCTGAGTCCTGTGGCGCAATGTTGTTCTTAAAGCCCCGACTGCCGTAGGTGCAAGGCCGATCCGCCTGCTCCTGCGCCAGATCTTTAAGCAACAAAGGAACACCGGCAAATACCCCTTGCTCAGGAAACTTCTGCGCCAGGGCTTCGGAAAACTGGGGAAAGCAGATTGCGTTAAGGGAACTGTTCACAGAGCTTGCCCGTTCTACCGCGGCCTCGCATACTTCCCGGGAGGTCACTTCGCCACGGCGTATCAGATCAGCCAGCGCGGTGGCGTCGTAACGAAGATACTCAGATTGCTTCATAATGGCGTCCATTTGTTATTGTGGTGCCCGGAACTCCACGGACACATCGTTTATGAACTTAATATTCGCAAGCTTACGTCAGCTTGCCCTGACTTTCACCCTGATCACGATCGTGCACACGCCTGCACTGGCCGAAGAAGATCTGGCCGAGGGTGAAAACGCTGACACTGCCGGCTGGACTGCCATTGTGAGGGCTTCGCCTTACTGGGTTAGCCAGGGTGTTTACCAGAATATTCTCACCATTCGCCGCTGGGTGCTGAAGGAATCCGGCTATTGTTCAAGCCCAGACCGTCACATTCTGTTCGATATGCGCGGGCAGTTTCTTGGCTGGATTAGCAACGGCGACGATAGCGCAGCCACCCAAAAGCGGCTAAACGACACCCGCCAGTCGCTGCACGATAAGGGGCTCACTGAGGAATGGATTGCCGGTGACGCAAACACCAAGGGGTACCCGTTCGCCTTGGCCTGTGACCAACCCCATGTAAACGTGGACCTTGCTGTTGGCCGCTACCTGGGCGCCCGCGCCAAAGATCGCGTATGGGGCCACTGGGACGACCTTTCTTTTGCCACCCGTGAGCAACCCGGCTCTTTGCACGGCGCGCTGATGTATATCGTTCAGCGTCGCAGTGAGCAAAACCGCTTTACGCTACCCGCGGTTTTGCCCAACTATTTGGCCGGGCAAATCCTTATTGAAAGCGGCGGGCAGGTAAGAGCCCACTCCCGAGCAAATGCCAAAGGCATTCTCCAGCTTTCACCCTCTGCCCTGAAAGACTGCCAAATAAAGCCGGCAAACTATTGGCATCGGCTGGCACAAATCGATTGTGCCCTGCACCTGACGCACCAAAATGCCCGCAATCTGCAGCCAGCCTTCGACGAGCGTTTTGGCCACCTGCCAGAAAGCAAACGCGAGGCACTATTTGTCCTCATGTTGGTTCAGGCATACCACGGCGGCGCCAGTCGTGTTCAGGCGCTTCTTGATGACGAAACACTGGCGAAGCCAGCAGAATACTTTGCCTCCCACCACGAACGGTTTACGGCGGGCGACATCGCGTTTGGCATGGTGTTTCATAACTTGGGCCGCGACAGGCTAGGGTTGGCTTCCCTGTATTACGTGGCCGATGTGCAACTGGCAACCGAGGCGCTGTGCCGAACGGCGAAGCTTAAATCCAGAGAGTTTTGCGCGTGGAAATAGGGTTACTTCCAGAGAGCCTGAGCCTGCCGGTCGCGCTTTTCCTGTTGGGGAGCTCGGTTATCACATCAATGATTACCGCCAGCTTGGGCGCCGGCGGGGGTGTTCTGCTGCTTTTACTCATGGCATCTTGGATGCCCGCAGCCGCGATTATTCCCGTACACGGCATGATACAACTGGGCTCCAACGGTGGCCGGGCCATGCTCACCTGGAAGCACATCGACTGGCGAGTGATCGCAGCTTTCGCGCCAGGCGTTATTGCAGGCGCAGCGGCAGGAGCCTGGTTACTGGTAAGCCTGCCGGCCTACCTATGGCAGCTAACCATTGCCATATTCGTGCTCTATCTTTGCTGGGGCCCGGCGTTGCCAAAAGGTGCTTTCGGCCCGGCCGGGATCTTCATCGCATCCACATTAACCAGCTTTATCAGCCTGTTTGTCGGCGCCAGCGGTCCACTTGTGGCGGCGTTCATCAAACAAATTCATATAGATCGGTTTCGCACGGTGGCAACGTTTGCGGCCGCTATGATTCTGCAGCATGCACCCAAAGCCTTAGTGTTTGGTGTGACAGGTTTTGTTTTTGCGCGCTGGCTTCCGTTTATTCTCGCCATGATTGCCTGTGGTTTTGCTGGCACCTGGTTAGGCCTGCGTTTTCTAAACTCTCTGGATAACCGCTGGTTCGGCAAAGCATTCAATCTGGTTCTGACCCTCCTCGCCCTACGCCTGCTGTGGCAAGCGAGCCTAACGGCGCAGTGGTGGGTCTGAACGCTCTGGTTATTGCTCTGGCGCAGACATCACCACAACCCGGTTTCGGCCTTTGGATTTTGCAACATAGGTGCCTTCATCGGCACGGGCAACCACATCTTTAGGTTCGCGATCGCCGGCCACCAGCTCAGTTACGCCAATACTCGCCGTGACCCCAAACATTCGGCCGTCCTGCTCCAGTTCAAGAGATTCAACACCGGCGCGGATACGTTCCGAAAGAGTTTTGGCTCGCTCGATACCACAGGCAGGGAGAATAATACCGAACTCGTCGCCCCCCAGCCGGGCAACGGTGTCAGACTGACGCACAGCATCCTTGAACAAATCGGAAAGGCGCCGTAGCAGTTCATCACCGAGCAAGTGCCCGCCCTCGTCATTCACGGGTTTGAAGTGGTCGAGATCGATCAGCATTAACACAGAGCTCACTTCCTCTCGCGACGATTCATCAAGGCACTTGTTCAGCGAAGCGTTAAACGCACGACGGTTCAGCAGCTGTGTCAGGCTATCGTGGGTTGCTTCCCAAGACAGTCGCTCTTCCTCGCGCCGGCGCTCGGCATCATCCCGGAACACAAACACTAGCCGCTCATTTTGTCGCCCTTGCCGGATGTGAATCATGCTCAGATCCACATCAAACGTATTCCCACTGAGGTTTCGAAGGGTAACGTAAAGGCTATCGAGATCGTCCCGGCCCAGGAACCACTCATGAGTGAGCGCCTGATCTTCGTGATCAATGCCGACCAGTTCAAAAACATTTTTACCAACGTATTCTCCATCTGAGTCCAGAAAACGGCCTGCAGCGTGATTTGCGTAACGGATAACACCGCCCGTATCCGCCATCAAAACGCCGTCCTGCATCACTCCGAGAATGTTTTCCGCTCTTTGCTGCTCATCGCGAAGGGCCTCTTCCACTTCCAACTCGTGGGAAATATCCCGCACAATCGTAATGGTGCCCATGACCTTTTCCGGGGTCTCAAGAGCCGCCGTCATTACCTGGCACCAAACCGGGCGGCCAAAGGTTGGCCCTTGCAACCGGAAACGGCCGCGGAATATTTCCTGCCGCTCAAGAGACTGCTGCCAACCCTGAGCAACAACATCGCGATCCTCATCTGAGATACATCCAAACAAGTGCGAGCCCCCAAGCTCAGCAAGTTTCAAACCGATAATGCTTTCAAAGACAGGGTTCACAAACTCAATACGGCCAAGGACATCGGCCTGCACAATACCAATAGGCGCACCGCGGGTTAGCGAACGGAAAAATGCCTCCCGCTCAGCCAAAGAACTCATGACGTCGTCACGCTCATCCATCACCATATTGAATATATCGGCCACTTGGCGGATTTCCGAGCCGCCAGAGCCACCCACGGGATTGTTTCGCACCCCTAAGTGGCGCTCGTGCACTTGTTGCCCCAATTCCTGTAACGGCGCCATCAAGCGGCGAAAGCGCCACAGAACCAAGGGAAGGATCAGCAGAATCACTGCCAACAACATCCAGAGAAACGCATCTGTCATGCGAGTCGCGGGGGCATAAGCTTCACGGGCCGGCCACACCGCCGCCACAAACCAGGGCACTTCAGACATTTGTTGTACCGACAGAATAATAGATTCACCGTCGCTATTACGGGTCTGGGCTGTTCCCTCAAAGCCGTCCATGGCACCCTGAAGCATTGGGCTAACGCCTTTTAGCGGTTGCATGACCTCTCCAGTGCGGCCGTGCGCAAGAACGGTACCACTGCGGGTTACAATAGCCAGGTAACCGGTTTTACCAATTCGAATACGAGAAAGCTCCTCGATAAGATGCTTACCTGCGAGGGAAATTGCACCGCCAAGCATGCCGATAAATCGTTGCTGGTGATCAAATATAGGCGCGGCCACCATCAAAGCGGGTCGGCCTTCATGGTTTGAGAGGTAAGGTTCACTGATGCGGGGCGTTAATTGCCCAGAGGCATGGCGAAAATAGGCGCGGCTGCTGACATCCAGCCCAGTCATGTTCAAAGCCTCGGGGTGCTCGGCGAGGATCTTGCCTTGCGCATCGATTAGATAGAGACCATCAAACATATGCCGCAATGCAGTCTGGCGGCGCATCAGTATTCTTGCACGCTCCCCGAAAGCCGCCTCGTTCATAGTGAACCCCTGCGCCACATGGCTAAGCGCTTCCAGGCGTTGAGACAACTTGTCGTCCAACTCTCCCGCTACTAACTGAGCAATGGTGGTTACCTGATTTGCAGCCTGCTGCTCAAGTTCCGACCGGCTAAGAAATGACCCCGCAAGCGTAACCAACAGCGCTGTCAGAACAACAACACCCACAACGAGAAGCACCGCCCGGTTAACCAGGCTACCCAGCCAACCACTCATCAGCACGGTAGAGCTACTCCGCTCGGCAGGAATTGCGTGTAAATGGGCCAACCTCCGGTTCTATATAAAATCGTTTGTGAAGAATGCGTTTAATGGCGACACAAATTCTAACAGAGGCCTGCAACGTGAAGAATTACATACTTGCAAACACAACGAGAATCGTTATAATTTGCATCAAACTTCAGTAAGAGTGATAACCCCCATGAGCGATTTCCTGGCGCCCCTCAGCTCCACGCTGGCAGACGGCCCCCTACACCAACTGCTAGCTATGGGCGGCCCAGTGATGATCGTACTGCTTGTCATGGCGGTTCTGGGCCTGGTCACGTTTATCTACCTGATACTTGTAGGCGCGCTCTATGCACCCAGATTGTCCAAAAAACTTAAAAGCATCATTACGCTTTGGCAACAGAACCCCGCCAGCGTAAACCCACAAGTCATTCGTCAACAGGCTAACCGCTGGGCAAAACTAAACCCGCTGCAAAATCTGGTAACCAATACCATTGAGGCACTGCAAAACAAGCAGGACGATCGACAGGTTCGCGAGACCGCTGCACGAGACGCTCAACAAGGGCTAGAGCCTTTTGAAGCCCCCCTGAAAATTATTGAAGTGATCGCGGCTCTTGCGCCTTTGCTTGGTCTGCTAGGCACGGTTCTTGGCATGATGGAAGCCTTCAGCGCAATGGCTGCTACGGAAGGCCGCGCCAACGCATCGCAGTTAAGTGGCGGTATTTACGAAGCCCTGACAACCACCGCGGCAGGCCTTGTGGTTGCCATTCCATTCGCTGCTCTGGCGGCCTGGATCGAATTCCGGTTGCGACGCATTCACAAAGTCGTTAACAGCACCCTGGTGTCTGTGTTAACCGTGACGCCAGAAGCCTTTTCAGGCCAAGTGGAATCCCTAAGCGAACCGGCGAGTGAAGCACCGGCTAAGCCAACCACCAGCCAGACCCGCTCAGAGGCAGAAGACGAACAGGAACTTGAAACTCACAGCAGGCACCGCTTCGCCAATGCAACTGGTTGAACCCAGGCCCAATCGGCCCATTCCGATCCGTATTACACCATTGATTGATGTGGTGTTCATCCTGCTTGTGTTTTTTATGCTCACCAGCCGGCTAATACCCGTAGATCACCTAGAGCTTGCCAACAGTACCGAAGGCCGCAGCACGGTAACAGGTGAACCACTGCCCCTGCTGACGGTTACCCAACAGGGTGACATAGCATGGCAGGAGCTCACGCTACCAATCGGCCAGTTGTTGCCAGAACTGCGCAACGCAGGCATCTCCGAGGTAAACCTCACGACCACTCCAGATGCCCAGCTGAGCTTATTCACAGCCACCCTTGGCGAGCTGTCCCGCAACGGCATCCAAACCCACTGGAAACGTGCAACCGAAGACACGCCATGACCGAACTGATTCCACCCCCCTCTACCTCCGGCAAATCTTTGATGGAGCGGGTAGAGGATGCACTTCTGCCACTCATCAACCTGGTTTTCTTGCTCCTGATGTTTTTCATCGTGGCCGGCCAGCTTGCTGACGACCCCTTGCCTGACCTGCCGGCTACGCCACCAAGTGCCGAGCAACAATCGCCCCATGCCGACTTGCTGGTTGACGCTGAAGGCCATTGGCGAATAAGTGGCGAAACACTGAATGCACAAGCCCTGCTTGAACGACTGCCAGAACCGGACGCCCAAAACCCACTAAAAATAGCCGCAGCCAGCAGCATTTCCATGGCCGACCTTGAAAGCCTTTTACGTACATTGGAAAAGGGGGGTTACGAAGAAATCCTGCTGCTTACGGAGCCTGAAACGTGAAAGACACCGGAAGGCTTACCCGCCTTGGCCTACTGGCAATTGCCGTTGTATTGAGCGCGGGAATTCTCATGGCAGCCGCGCCAGAAAGCCCAATAGAGATCAACCAGCTAGGCAACGCGGCCGTCAACACAGCACCGGCTATCAAAATCTCGCTCGCAGGCAAGGCGGCGCCGGCCCCCGCAGAAGAAGCAAAGCCCGAACCTGCACAAAAAACCAAGCCAAAGCCAAAGCCCAAACCTAAACCCGAAATAAAACCGGAACCAACGCCAGAGCCAGAGCCAGAGCCAGAGCCAG
>NZ_JBQDKB010000079.1:0-17027 GCF_052094685.1 Marinobacter sp. | reverse complement strand
TATTACATCAAGGCTTATAACCAGTATAGGAGTGAAGGTGGGTTCATGTGTAATTTTTTGTAACACTTCACTGTTGGTACCTTTGTGGAGCCGGTGAAGTATGTCTGGCACAATGCTGAACGCTGATTTTTTAACTCAAGCACTCTTTAATTCCAATACTCTTTAATTTCACTACTTCCGGGGACGTTCGGGTTTGAGTCACGAGCAAACGCATCTCATGCTTCCTGCGGATTCAGCCTGGCTGGCTCTGGAGAGCCCCCGGAACCCTATGACCATTACCGTCATGATGCGGGTCGATGGCCTGACGGCGCCTAGGTTGCGGGAATTTTTGCGAGTGTATTGGATAGCTTGGGAGCGCTTCCGGTATATGCCTGTTAAGCGAGTGCCCGGGTGGCGGTGGGAACTCGATACGGATTTTGATCCCAGGCACCATCTTGATGTGGTGCTTGATCGCTTCAACGAACCGGCTCTTCAGGAGTGGGTTTCTGAACGCCTGAACCAGCCGCTGCCTTTATATCGTCCTTTGTGGAAATTCTGGTTGGCACCGAACGCTGAAGGTGGCTCGGTGTTGTTGCTTCGACTACATCATTGCTATGCCGACGGTGTATCACTTACAGGCATTTTTGATCGCCTGTGCTGTGCCTCGCCGCAGCAGCACCCCGCAATATACGGCGCACCACACAACGCAGATCTATCTCCCTGGATATCTGCCGCCAAAGATCGGTTAGAGCGGTTGGTTGGTGGTGATGCAGCGCCCGATGTTGCCACGAACAAGCAAATCGATGAGCCGGAAAGCTCTTTGGAGCAGGCCCGTACGTTTTTGGATCAACTGGCCAGCAACGGTTTGAAACTGGTGGATGAAGTCAGTGATTTTCTGGCAGAGCCAGAAGACACGCCCTCCGATCTTAAGCGCCCGCTGCTGGGCAAGCGCCAATGTCGATGGTCTGTGCCCGTTCCACTCGATCGGTTTCGTTCAATTGCCAAGGCGACGAACGTAACGATCAATGATGTTCTGCTCAGTTGTGTAGCGGCAGCGGTTCGGCCCCGCCTGGGCATTTCTGGAGCAAGCTTAGAAGACGCCGTTATGCACGCAGCGGTTCCCGTTGATATTCGCGATCGCCTTCCGGATGAACTGAAACCAGAGCAGGACTCCCTCGGTAATTACTTTGGTACAGTGTTTGTTCCTTTGCCAGTGGATGGCGAGAGCGCGCTGGAGCGGCTTTACCGCATTAAGCAGGAGACTCGCCGGCTGAAAAAGAGCTGGCAGCCAGGGATTGCCTGGGGGATGTCTGCCTGTGCATCGCTCATTCCCGAAACTCTGCGCCAGCCACTTTTGGATGTGTTTTATCGCAAAGCCAGTGCTGTAGTGTCTAACGTTCCTGGTACCCCAGAGGCCAGATACATTGCTGGTTGTCGGATTACCGAACAGATGTTCTGGGTGCCCCAGGCCGGAGACATAGGGCTGGGAGTGAGCATTGTGAGCTACGCCGGACAGGTTCAGTTCGGTGTTGTGGCAGACGAAGCCGTGCTGGCAGATCCCGCAGAATTTTTGGAAGATTGCCTGCAGGAGTTGTCGGAGTTCCCCGGTGGTTCACCTATTGTTGTTTGAGGGCTACAGTGGATGGGTAAACGCGAAACATCGCGTTGTCATATACAACCACAACAAGGGGTGACGACCATGATTTACGCACAACCAGGAAAAGACGGCTCCGTTGTTTCTTTTAAGACCCGCTACGAGAATTACATCGGTGGTGAGTGGGTTGCACCGGTTAAGGGCCAATATTTCGAAAACATAACGCCGGTAACTGGCGATACTATCTGTGATATCCCGCGCTCCTCTGCCGAGGATATTGATTTGGCACTCGATGCTGCACGCAAGGCAGCGCCAGCCTGGGGCAAAACCCCTGCGGCGGAGCGCTCCAATATTCTGCTTAAGATTGCGGACCGTATTGAAGCCAACCTGGAAAAGTTGGCTGTCGCAGAAACCTGGGATAACGGCAAAGCGGTTCGTGAAACCCTGAATGCCGATATTCCACTGGCAGCAGACCACTTCCGCTACTTTGCCGGTTGCATTCGGGCCCAGGAAGGGCACATGGGTGAGATCGACCAAAATACCGTGGCTTATCATTTTCATGAGCCCCTTGGTGTGGTGGGGCAGATTATCCCGTGGAACTTCCCAATCTTGATGGCGGCGTGGAAACTGGCCCCCTGTTTGGCCGCCGGCAACTGCACCGTGCTCAAGCCCGCAGAGCAAACGCCTGCCAGTATTCTGGTGCTGATGGAAATTATTGGCGATCTGTTGCCGCCGGGCGTTCTCAACGTTGTTAACGGCTATGGTATTGAGGCCGGTGAAGCGTTGGCGACCAGCAAGCGTATCGATAAAATCGCCTTCACGGGTTCTACACCGGTTGGTTCGCACATCCTCAAGTGTGCGGCTGAAAACATCATTCCTTCCACGGTTGAGTTGGGTGGCAAGTCTCCCAACATCTATTTCTCTGATGTGATGCAGGGCGAGCCGGAGTTCGTGAATAAATGTGTGGAAGGCTTGGTTCTGGCGTTCTTCAACCAGGGCGAAGTGTGCACCTGCCCCTCTCGTGCACTGGTGCAGGAAGACATGTTTGAAGAGTTCATGCAGAAGGTGGTTGAGCGCACCAAAGCTATCAAACGCGGTAACCCGCTGGATACCGATGTACAGGTGGGTGCTCAAGCGAGTAAGGAACAATTCGATAAAATTATGTCTTACCTTGAAATCGGTAAGCAAGAAGGCGCCGTGGTTCTCACCGGGGGCAATAGGGAAGAAATGGATGCGGAATTCAATAACGGCTTCTACGTTCAGCCCACGTTGTTCAAGGGCGACAACAAGATGCGGGTGTTCCAGGAGGAAATCTTTGGCCCGGTTGTGGGCGTAACCACGTTTAAAACTGAAGAGGAAGCCTTGGCGATTGCCAACGATACTGAGTATGGGCTGGGCGCTGGCGTTTGGACCCGGGATACCAACCGTGCTTATCGTATGGGGCGCAGCATTCAGGCTGGCCGAGTATGGATGAATTGCTATCACGCTTATCCGGCACACGCAGCTTTTGGTGGTTACAAAAAGTCTGGCGTTGGCCGTGAAACCCACAAGATGGCGCTGGAGCATTATCAGCAGACCAAGTGCATGCTGACCAGCTACGACATCAACCCGCTGGGCTTTTTCTGACCCAGCTACGGTAGGCGGCCCCTGCTAAAGGGGCCTGTCAGTCGTATGTTTTGATGCACAGCCAGCCATCCTGACGCAGGAACAGACAGGAGGAGCCATGAACGAAAATGGAGCTAGGGGCGCAGACAGTCAAACCCGAGTAGAAACCGACAGCCTGGGCGATGTGCATGTGCCAGTGGCGGCCCTTTGGGGCGCCCAAACTCAGCGCGCTGTTGATAACTTTCCGGTTAGTGGCCAGCCCATGCCACCGGCTTTTATTGAAGCAGTAGCCCGTATCAAGCTGGCAGCGGCAGAGGCCAATGCCAGTCTAGGGCTTCTGGATAACCGCCTTTGCGACGCCATTACTGAGGCCTGCCAAGCGCTTATTCGAGGCGAGTATGCCGATCAGTTTCCGGTTGATCGTTATCAGACCGGTTCGGGCACCAGCACTAACATGAACGTGAATGAAGTGATTGCCGCCATTGCAGCCAAGAGCGGCGTTCAGGTGCACCCTAACGATCATGTGAATATGAGCCAGAGCTCGAACGATGTGATTCCCACGGCTATCCACGTGAGCTCGGTGATTGGCGTAAAAGAACGGCTTATTCCGGCGTTAACGCATTTGCGTGGCGTTATTTACGAGCGTGAAGCGTTGTTTTCTGAGCAGGTGAAAACCGGTCGTACTCATCTCATGGATGCCATGCCGGTTACCCTTGGCCAAGAGCTGCGTACGTGGCGGGAACAGATACTTGCGGCAGAAAAACGCCTTGATGCGGTTGCGGAAGAACTGCTCGCATTGCCCCAAGGCGGCACGGCGGTAGGCACGGGCGTGAATGCGCTGCCGGAGTTTTCCGGTCAGTTTGTGAAGTTCCTGAAGGCCAGTACCAGCTATTCATTCTGTTCTTTGGATCATAAGTTTGTAGGCCAGAGCGCGGTGGATGGCCCCGTGGCGCTTTCATCCCAGCTGCGTGGGCTGGGCATTGTGCTCACCAAAATTGCCAACGACCTACGCTGGATGAACAGCGGACCCATTCACGGGCTTGCGGAGATCAGCCTGCCAGCGCTGCAGCCGGGCAGCAGTATTATGCCGGGTAAAGTTAACCCGGTTATTCCCGAAGCAGTGGCTATGGTGGGGGCCCAGGTAATGGGGCTGGATAGCGCTAACGCCATTGCTGGGCAGTCCGGTAATTTTCAGCTTAATGTGATGCTGCCACTCGTTGGCGGCAACCTACTGGATATGATTGGCTTGCTTGGCAACGCCACCAGCATGCTGTCAGACAAGGCCATCCGGAACTTTACCGTGAACACCGAAGCATTGGATGCAGGTGTGCGTCGCAACCCTGTTCTGGTGACAGCGCTTAACCCTGAAATTGGCTACAGTCTGGCTTCGGATATTGCCAAGGAGGCTTATAAAACCGGACGACCTGTTATTGATGTGGCTGAAGAAATCAGCGGTCTCAGCCGGGCGCATTTGGAAGAACTGATGGATCCGCTCAAGCTTACCCAAGGCGGAATCGACTGAAATAAACGGGCAAGGAGTACCGGCGTTTGCTGATATCCCTTACGTTGTTTGTAATGCTGGTGCTGGCCAATGGTGCGCCAGTGGTTGTCGCAAAGGTATTCAGGCGCCGCTGGTCTGCGCCTGTGGATGCAGGGCTGCACGGGTTTGATGGCCGTCCGTTGCTGGGTAAAAGCAAAACTTGGCGAGGCGTTGTTTCCGGTGCATTGTGCTGCGGGTTGTTTTCCTTGGCTACTGAACACGGGTTTGTATTCGGGTTATTGTTTGGCTTGCTCGCGCTCGCCGGCGATCTGTTTAGCAGTTTTATCAAACGCCGGCTCGGACTGAAGTCTAGCGCGCGGATGCCTTGGTTGGATCAGGTGCCAGAGGCAGCTTTTCCTTTGCTGCTGGCCATGGGCTGGGGGTTGGTTAATGTTTGGGCTGCGCTGTTCATTGTGGTGTTTTTCACACTATCCAATATGTGGATATCGCCTTTACTCTACCGCTTGGGCATCCGGCGCCAGCCTCATTGAACCGGATCGCGAGTTAGGGTGTGAATCGTTACTTCCGGCGGGCAGTTCAGGCGCACGTTAACGACAGAAGTGCCAGCCCCGGGAGAGGTGTATCCCTGCATGCCACTCACTTGCCAGTACCCACGACCAAGATGGCGCGGGCAGTCTGCATCCAATGTTAGTGGGATTCCGCCGGGCAGGCAGATCTGGCCACCATGAGTGTGGCCGCACAAGAACATGTCATAGCCGGCGTGGGCGGCCTCCCGCCACAGCTCCGGTGTATGGCTGAGAAGCAGGCTGGTAGCGCCGGCAGGAATGTCGTCGCCTGCACGATGCAGATTGTGAGTTTTATAAAAGTGCGGGTCATCGACCCCTGCAAGATACACCCGTTCGCCACCCCGTTCTATTGGAGCCATCTCGTTCATCAGCAGGGAGTACCCCATGTCTTCCAGGGCGGGCACCATGCGCACACTGTCGTGATTACCAAGCACGGCGTAAGCTGGCCCTCGGATAGCTTGGCGCAGCCGTGCCATGCCTTCGAGAGCCGCTTCAATCGGTCCCCAGGTTTCTTTGCGGTAATCGCCCGTAAGCACGCACAAATCGTAATCCAGTGGGGATATCTGTTGTATGACGGCTTGTAGGTTGGCCTCATCCATATCCACATGCAGGTCTGTTAAATGCAGGATGCGAAAACCTTCGAAGTTCGCCGGCAGGCTTGGCAAATGGAAGTGGTTGTGAGCTGTATCCAGGCGTCGGCTATTGTTCTGACCGCGCCGGTGAAGTCCCACTAGGCTTAGGCAAAAACGGATGAATCCGGGTGCAGACGCTGGGTTCTTGAAACGATACGAGGGGCGATCCTGGCGGAAAGCCCTTGCCTCAGCTTCACGTTCAATGCCTAGGCGTTGGCGCGCGTGAACTGGCCCCAGCCGAAGGCTCAGGCGGTGCTCCATAAGCTCATCCTGATGTTCCGGTGTGCGGGCCGCTGAGGTCATTTGTGTTCCTTTGGTTTCAATCTGTGCCGGGGCATTATTTTAGCAGGCACATAGTCTCATTATGGTAGGCAACAGGCGGTATGCAACCTGCCGGTACATTGTTCATGTAGCTCGCAGGGAACTTTTTCGGTATTGGGTTTCTAACTATCCGTATCGGGAGCCCTCTTTCACATAGCGACTGAGGTTGGAAAACGGCGAGTTAACAGCCACAATCCTGTAGCCTTTAGACATTCATATTCGTAGCAGAGGTCATTATGACATCATCGTGCAGCATTCCTGGCCTGAACGTGGCCCGCAGCCGTTTTCCCGAGCCAGAGCAAGATCTGCCAGCCGAGGAGGGAGAGCGCAGAGTGGTTCTTGCCGGTGGGTGTTTCTGGTGCGTTGAGGCTGTGCTCATTGCAATGGACGGCGTAACGCGCGTGGAGTCTGGTTACGCTGGCGGTTTGCCAGAAACGGCGAATTACGACGCCGTGTGCACAGGCACAACCGGCCATGCGGAAGTTGTAAGTGTTCACTATGACCCGGCGCGGGTTAGCTTTGGGGCGTTGCTCAGGGTGTTCTTTTCGGTGGCTCACGATCCGACTCAGCTGAACCGCCAAGGTAATGATCGGGGTACGCAATATCGTTCCGCTGTTTTTTATGAAACCGCGGAACAGAAGCGGGTTGTGGAATCCTACATTCGCCAACTGGATGACGCACGGGTCTACTCTGATCCTGTCGTAACCTCGCTAGAACCGTTGGAGGCGTTTTATCCGGCTGAGGGACACCACCAGAATTTTGCCGCCCGTAATCCACACCAGCCATACATCATGGCGGTAGCAGCCCCAAAAGTGGAAAAACTAATTGATGGCTTCGGTGACCGGCTTAAACCGGAATATACTGGTGTCGATTCAAGTTCCGGCGACAACATAGCCTGAGGAGATAAGTGATGGGTAGCTCTACTGTAAGTTATGACTTAACGCCACTGACTGATGCGCAGATTGAAGAGAAAGCGTCTGGCCTGACAGCTGAAGAGCGTCAGGTGTTGTTGGATCACGGCACGGAGCATCCGTTCTGCGGCACGCTGCTGGACAACAAGCTGGCCGGCGTTTATCACTGCCGGCTTTGTGATTTGCCGCTGTTCAGCTCAAACGCAAAATTTGATTCCGGTACTGGCTGGCCCAGCTTTTTTCAGCCGTTCGAGAAGGAACACATCCGGTACATTGAAGATTCAAGCTTGGGGATGGCCCGTACAGAAGTACGCTGCGTTCGCTGCGAAAGTCACCTCGGTCATGTGTTTCCAGATGGGCCGCCGCCTACAGGCCAGCGCTATTGCCTGAACTCCATTGCCATGGATTTTCAGGAGAATAGCTAAGGCGTATAGGCATTGCCGTCAGCTTGTGGTGGCGGCCACAACCGTAGAGAGCAGATAGCCGGTGTAGGCGACGTAAACCAGCAGCAGAACGGAACCGTCAAACCGGCTGATCACTTTGCGCCAACCGGTCAGCCCAAATCCCATAACCAGCAGGCCAACGGTCAGCGCCAGCATCAGTGTCCAATCCCGGTATAGCACCTCCGAGGCTACCGACATAGGCTCGATAACCGCAGCCAGCCCCACAACGGCTAGAGTGTTGAAGAGGCCCGAGCCGAGAATGTTGCCCAGAATCAGATCGTGCTCGTTTTTACGGACAGCGGCCAAGGCAGCGGCCAGTTCTGGCAGCGACGTGCCAATTGCCACAATCGTCAGGCCAATGATCAGATCGCTAACCCCCAAGCTCTGGGCAATGGTAACCGCACCCCAGACCAGCAGGCGGGAGCTGACGACAAGCAGGATAAGGCCAATGACCAGCCACATGATGGCTGTCTTCATCGCCATCAGTTCACTGGTTAGCTGAGCATCTGTCTCGCTTGCCAGTGCGTCATCTTTGCCGCGCATGCCCTGAAAAATCGACCAGCCCATGACCACCGAAAATACGCCCAGTAGTACCCAGCCATCAAACCTTGAGAGCTCGCCGTCCAGTAATTGCGCGCCAGCGATGAGGGTAAGCACCACAAGCAGCGGCAGTTCTTTTCGAAGCACTTGGGAGTGTACGGCGATGGGCGCAATCAAAGCGGTAAGGCCCACAATGAGCGCAATGTTGGTAATGTTAGAGCCGTAGCCGTTACCCAGCGCAAGCCCGGGGTTGCCATCGGCCGCGGCCATGGCTGAAACGGCCAACTCTGGTGCCGAGGTGCCGAACCCAATAATCACCATGCCAATCAGCAGTGAGGGCATGCCCAAGTGTTTGGCGGTGGCCGCTGCGCCTTCCACAAACTTGTCGGCACTCCAAACCAGTAATATAAGGCCGGCGATAATTGCGCCAATAGCCATTCCCATAGATGAACCTCAGTCAGTTTGTGTCTGTAATAGAGCGCCCTTAAAAACCTCGGGTAATCAGAGGAGCAGCGCTTGAAAGGAGTGCAAGATACCGCATATGGCCTGCTGAGGTCAGCCCTTTTCATATGAAGTGCTATGATCACGGGCAGGTAGAGACATAAGACTAAAGTTGCGGTGATATTGCCGGCTAAAGAAGGGAGAATTTGCGACACCTTGTCGCCCCGTGTGTCCGGATTATTACTTATAACCTGATGCACGTCACTGTTCGTAAGCTAACGATGCAACCGCTAAACTAATACGCAGACCGCGCACAGATCCGCATTGATTAACAATCGCATTTTATTGTTTCTGCGAAAATCCGGATAATTGTGAGCACATATAGAACGGACGCACACGGCAACGCCTTTTACCTCGCGACTTGCCGGTATCCGACAGACCTCTCCGCTGATCGTGGAGGGGGCGAAAGGCTCAAAACTAGCTAGGGTGAAAAAACCAATGGCCGTTAAACAGGCAGACGTAGTGCTGGTCGGCGGTGGTGTCATGAGCGCCACTCTCGGCATGATGCTAACGCAGTTGGATCCGTCCATGAAGATTGTCATGTTGGAGCGTCTTGATCACGTTGCTCATGAAAGCACCGACGGATGGAACAACGCAGGTACCGGGCACGCAGGATACTGCGAACTGAATTACACACCTGAGACCGAAGATGGCGATGTCGCGATTGAGCGGGCGCTCCAGATTAATGCGCAATATGAGGTTTCCCTACAATTTTGGTCGTATCTGGTTGAGCAGGGTATGTTGCCAGAACCGTCAAAGTTCATTAACCGCACGCCGCATCAGAGTTTTGTTTGGGGTGACAAAGATGTCGCTTTCCTCAAGCGCCGTCATGAACGCATGAGTGCGCATCACCTATTCCGTGGAATGGAGTACACGGAGTCGCCGCGGGACCTAGAAGATTGGATGCCGCTGATTATTCAGGGCCGAGACCCTATGCAGCGTGTTGCTGCAACGCGTATCCGCCACGGCTCGGATGTGGATTTTGGTTCTCTAACCCGGAACATGGTCGAGTACCTGCAAAGCCAGCCCAATTTTGAGCTAATGCTGGGTAGCCCTGTGCATTACATAGACCAGCGTGACAACGGTCGATGGAAAGTCCGGGTTAAAAACCAGCACACCGGTGAACAGACCAAACTGGAAAGCGAATTTGTTTTCTTGGGTGCCGGCGGCGGGGCATTGCCGTTGCTACAGAAATCCGGGATTAGTGAAGCCCGTGGCTACGGTGGTTTCCCTGTTAGTGGTCAGTGGCTAGTGTGCCGCAAGCCAGATGTAGTAGGGCAGCACCACGCCAAGGTATACGGTAAGGCGCCCATTGGTGCGCCGCCCATGTCGGTGCCGCACCTTGATACCCGCATTATTAATGGCGAGCCGGCGTTGCTGTTTGGCCCGTTTGCGGGCTTTACTACTCGCTTCCTCAAGCAGGGCTCTATCTTTGATTTGTTCGGCTCGGTGCGCACAACCAACCTCAAGCCTATGTTGTCGGTGAGCAAGAGCAACATGGATCTCACCCGCTATCTGATCGGTGAGGTATTCCAGTCGCACAGTGACCGCGTGGATGCACTGCGCAACTTCTTCCCAGAAGCTGAGGAAGAGAACTGGGAGCTGCGCAATGCTGGCCAGCGTGTGCAGATAATCAAGCAAGCCGAAGGTGGCGGCGGAAAGCTAGAGTTTGGTACCGAGATTGTGGCGGCAAAAGACGGCACGTTGGCGGCCTTGCTTGGTGCGTCACCGGGTGCATCTACCGCAGCTAATGCGATGATCAGCGTGATCGAACGCTGCTTCCCGGAGAAAATCCAGACACCCGAGTGGCAGGAGCGCATGAAGGTGATGGTGCCTTCTTACGGTCAGTCACTGGTGGACGACGAGGCGCTGTTGACGCAAGTACGTGAAAGAACGCTCTCCACCTTGAAGTTGGGCTGATATTTCCAGTTGACCTAAACGAACCTTAGAAAACGTTCTACGCAACTCTGAAGCACTGTGAGCGCCGGCTTAAACATCGGTGCTCACAGTGCTTTTTGCATTTCATGTCCCTATGGTATTTGCGATTCTCACATATCGGCGTAGTGTTGAAAGGACACTCGGAAGCAAGGAGATAGCCTATGAGCGAGCATAAATTCAATCCTGATAAGGGATATATTGCGTTTCTTGGTTGGAGCCTAAACGCCATAGAAGCCGCTGATAAATTCGATCGCCGCTACGTGGTGGTTGCACCTGATTGGGCTGAGCCTTATTGCAAAGAGCACGATATTCCCTACGTGCCTTGGAATTTTGAGCGCTTGAATGACCGCTCTTTTGAAATTGCCCAAACCCTTAAAGAAATGGGTGTGGATGTTGCTATTCCGTTGTTTGAAGAAACGGTGGAGTGGGCCGGTGCGATTAACTCCGTTCTTATGGACAAGCCGCGATTGTTCGGCCAGGCCATGCTGCTACGTGACAAGGCCTTGATGAAACGCCGCGCACAGCTTGGCGGCATACGAGTGGGTATTTTTGAAGAGGCCCACGATAAAGGTGATGTCGTTCGCTTTCTGAAAAGGGTTAACCAGACTCTGCTTAAGCTCGATGGCGACCCCAACGACCCGATTCACCTGAAAGCCTTTGATAAGGCTGGCTGTCTTGGGCACAGAGTTATCCGTACCCCGGACGAAGTGGATTCCATCCCTGACGAAGAGTTTCCCGTGTTGATGGAGTCGCACCTGGACGGCTGGGAGTTTGCGGTGGAAGCCTGGGTTCATAATGGCAAGATCGCTTTCTTGAATATCTCCGAGTACGTCACCTTGGGTTATTCTGTTTTCGTGCCGGCGACGCCGGATCTCGAAAAGTACCGTGATCAGATTCGAGGCGAGATCGAAAAGCTTATCAAGACCTTTGATATTGAATTCGGCTTCCTTCACCCCGAATACTTCGTGACCAGCGACAGCACCATGTACTTTGGTGAAGTGGCTTATCGACCACCGGGGTTCAAGGTGTTTGAGTTGCTTGAGACTGCTTATGGCTTCAACGCGTATCAAGGCCTGATTCTCGCTTTCGATCCGAAAAGCACCCCTGAAGAAATCGCCGCCTTCTTCCCGAAAGAAGTGGTGGATGCGAAAGGCTATGCAGGTTGCTTTGGTGTGTATCCGCGGCGCCGGGTTGTCAGCAAGCTGGAGATTCCGGAGGAAACCGAGAATCACGAGTATTTTGAATCCCATGAGCTAACGCCGCCAGTGGAAGAAACCGTGACCAAGCGCACGGCATTTGGCACTCACTGGGGCCTCGTGTATTTCTTTGGTGAAGATCCATATGTGATGCGTGATCTCCTGAAGCATCAGGAAGATCTGGATTTCTATGTATAATCGGGTGATGCATTACATCAAACGGGTTTGATGCAGGCCCTGAGGAACATCGTTTGAACGATCACCAATCGGGCAACGCAGCACCGGCTGTGAATTTGGACAAACTGGCACAAAAGCTGGACGATTCAATTCTGGCCCTAGAAGAAAGCCGGGCTTTTGCGAAGGTCGGCAAGCTTCCGCGTGTGTTTGACCTTGTTCGCAGGATACTGATGCAGCCAGCGGGTTGCGCTGTTATTGAAGCGCGTGCCGAACGCTTGGAAATAGCTGGTGTTTTTGACGGCACAGACTGGGCTGAGCCTGCCATTCTGTTGCCGGCCTTAACCACCTATGCGCTGCAAAGCCAGAACGTAGATACAGTGGTTGTGGAGGCGCTTAGCGAGCTGCGTCTGCTGGCGGTTGCCCGCGGTGCTTACTTGCACCCCACGGTGTCTGCTGAGCAGGCTAACCATTACCTGACCCAAGTGCTTGCGATTAATCTTGGCTTGTTGTTTGGCATGACCGGCGAAGCCGAACGTGAACAAGGTAGATTGGCACTGATCAGCCAACACGTTGTGCAGTACGTAGCTCAACACATTGGTTACGAGCACGTGATCGACAGCCTGATTGAGGAAATCTGGCGAATTTTGCAGCAGCGGCCGATTCAAGTGGCCGATGTGCGCAAAATGATCACCCAGATTGCGATCTGCCGAGCTGAGCCGGGTGCAGATCTTGGTAGTGCCGGGCGCGGCGCTGACAGGCTTATCTCCAGCCTATATGGCCCAACGCGAGGGTGCAGCGAAGATCCGGGTACTGTGGTTTATCAGCAGCGCTTGGAAACCATGGACTCCCAAACCCTGCAGAACGAAGCCACCGGCTTTGCCCGTTCCATGCACGATACTGGCCTGGTATCTCCGTATCATGCCAGCTTCGTGCGTTACATCATGGAGGGTCAAGACAACCTGCTCAGCGAAGCCTTGGGGCTTTCCAGCACCGGCCGTGATTGCCTCCTGTGTTACCGTGAATTGGTACATGAGCTGATCAACGAGGGTGTGTTTCCCGAAACGGCCCAAGGTATTTACGGCCTTGCGCTTATGCTTGAGCGTGGCATTTTGTATCAGCCACCTTTGGCGCCCGCACTGTGGCGCCAGGCTCGGCTGAATCTGTGTCCAGAAGCCCGTGAACGCTTGCAGATTGCCAATGGCTACCAGCCGCAGCCGGGCGCATGGCTAATTCAGGGTGTGCTGAATATGTTGGGGCAACCACTGGGTGTTGGCCAAGGTAATAATCCTACCTGCCAGTCAGCCCGGGCGTTGTCCATGTGGGCTTACAATGATCCCGATTATCTATTGCAGATGGTGGCATGGGCAGCCAGGGATAACGAAATCATCATGCATTTTGAGGGGCAGCCGGTGTCGTCGGCTCATAGTCTTGGTGGTGTAGCCTCAGAAGTCACCTTTGATCTCGACCCGGTCTCGCTGGTTGTGGTGCCGCACCTCGACCGAATCTACGCCGAAATGGGTCGTATGTGTATCGGCCGCGAAGGCGATCCGCATAGGTGGGTGAACCCGGAGTTCCACGGCTGGTCTGCAGGCCGGGGTTTTGCCATCAACGTGGATGTGGCTTCGGGTAACTTGGACGACTTGGAAGGCTTTATTCGGCACTTCTATGCCAGCTACCATCCTTATTACAATGGTAATCAGCCTCTGATTCACCCTCAGCCTGCAGGCATTGCCGTAACCGACAGAGCCGCACGATTTATCGGCTGGCACGCCATCACCATGCTTCGGGCAGCCTTGGACCCTGAAGGCGAGATGCGCGTGTATTTTTACAACCCCAACAACGACAGTGGTCAGAGCTGGGGGGATGATGTTCACGTGAGTACGGAAGGCTGCGGTGAAAGGTTTGGTGAAGCCTCTCTGCCATTCGAGCAGTTTACATCTCGGCTGTATATCTTCCATTTTGACCCACTTGAGCGAGGCGAACCCGCAGAAGTGAGTGAAAAAGAGCTGCAGCGGGTGATGGAGCGGGTGTATCGGAGTTGGGGCGCAAATCGCTTACCTGCGACAGGGTTGCAGGCGGAGCCGCCTCTGGCCGATTAAACCTGCTGATAAGGTAATAAGATCTCGGCTTGGTACGCGAAAGCGTAGCAAGCCAGAGTTCACGTCGGCGAAGCGCCCCTGAGCATGGCATGCAGCAGTTCGTCTGCATCAAACTTGGTCAATGCTTCGTTGGCGCCCACCTGATTGGCGTAGCTCAGGCTCATTTCACTATTCAATGACGTGTGCAGAATAATGTAAGGCTGCTTAAGTACGGCGTTGTCCCGCACACCGAAAGCCAGCTCGTAGCCATCCAACCCGGGCATTTCAATATCGCTCACCAAAAGATCAACCGGCCGACCTAGCTCGTTGTCGTTTAACAGAATCCGTAGCGCATCGTCACCGTTGGTGGTGACTTGATAGGGGATATCCTTGGCGTCCAGCACATCACACAGTTGCTTTCGGGCAACTCGGGAGTCGTCCACCAGCAAAATATTGAGGGCTTTGAGGGTTTCGCTTTGAACGTCGGTGAGAACAACATTCTGCGAGTCCAACGAATTCGGGTAGACATTCGCCAGTAACAGCTCCACGTCCATTAGTTGAACGGTGTCGCCTTCCACATCTAGCAGGCCAGTTATAAAGGCTCTGTCTCCCAGCGCTTTGGGTGGTGCCTGTACCTTCTTCCAGTCTGTTTCGATTATTTGTTGCACGCCACGCACCACAAAGCCGATCTCCTGGCGTTGAACGTCGGTGATCATAATGGAGGCCGTTTTCAGTTCCTCCGACGTTAAAGCCGGATAGCCAACGGCCGCCGCCATATCGATCACCGGCACGGCTGCGCCGCGAAAGCTGATGGTGCCCGCAACAGCGCTGTGGCTGTGGGGCAGCTTAGTAAGAGGCCTGAAGGTTAGTATTTCTCGGATTTTTAGCGTGCCAATCCCGAACAGCCGGGTGCCCGACAAGCGGAACAGAAGAAGTTTCTGGGTTTGCTTAGCCTTGCTGGACATAACACCGGATCCCCAAAAATTGAGTCCCCGGAAGCCAGAAAATGCCAGGGACAAAGCCAAAAGATAGGGTTTAAAGATAGCAAGCTTACGTGCTGTTATCATCCGGTAAAATCAAAACGTTGATCCTTGCCATAAGTGCGGCATTAATACCGACGTCGAAGCCCGTCGCTAAATGTGGTGCGCGTAGAAAAAGGAAGGCACAGACGTGGGCGTTCACAGCACACAGTCTTGCCCGTTCCAAGATTTAAAGCACCCGGTCTCGGATATTGTGAGCCCATCAATCTGTTTGCGTAGCCCTGGAATGATTTCTTCGAGGGTTAGCTCCGCTGAGCCCCCGCCCATGTCCGTTGCCACCCAACCGGGGTGATAAATGCCCACCGCGATCCCATCACCTTTAAGGCTCACTGCGAGATTACGCCCCAGGTTTATGGTGGCCGCTTTGGATGCGCGGTAAATAAACCGGTTACCAGCCGGCGAATTCTGTGACCCCATCTGGCTAGCAATAATGGCAATTTTCGAGGCTCCACCTGCGTCTGTGTTGGCCTGCAAGTTAGGTAGCAATGCTTGAACCACTAGAAAAACGCCGGTCACGTTGACCGCGAAAGATTGTGCCCAATGTTCCGGAGAGTAGCCGCTGTCCATCTCATCGAACTTGTCCAGAGAAACCCCGGCATTGCAGACTAGGGTCGAAATTGGTCGTCCTTCGAGTCGTTTTGCGAGTTGTTTGATACTGGAGGGATCGGCAACGTCGAGCGTCTCCATGCCAGCGGAGTTTCGGGCCGTCTGAATAACTTTTTCTCCTGCACTTTGCCACTCCTTGGCCAGCGCTCTACCTATACCGCGATTGGCACCCGTGATCAGTATCGACATCCGAGAAGCTCCGTAGGCGAGAAGGTGGGATAGTACAACTTTTAGGCATTAAAAAAGCCGCCCGTGGGCGGCTTAGTATCTTCATTTGGTGGAGACGGCGGGGATCGAACCCGCGTCCGTCGGCACTCTGCCTCGAGATCTACATGCTTAGTATCCCTCTATTAATTTAATCTCAAACGACCCGAAGGTCAGGGTGTAAGAGACGAGTTCTTTAAATCTTAGCCGTTAGACAGTGAACTCTGGATAACGGAGCATCCCGTAAGCGATGACGTCCTGAGATGTAGCTCTGGGCTACGGGCGACCCAGTCAGGACGACTAGCAGCTTACGCTGCTAGTGAGTAGTTTTCGTCGTTTGCGACTATTAATATGCAGCTTTGGATTAACGAGATTGGCTGCCATCTCGACATGCACCCAAGGGTTTGCAACCAGCGTCGAAGCCATGTCGTCCCCTTGTATGAACAGTATATGCGGGCGCGGACTGCAAACTCAAGGGCTAGCCCGCTTTGTTTTCAGGGGCTGGCCTCAAGAGGCGTTGTTATCCCGCATAATGCGTTGCTTCTGGCGATCCCAGTCGCGTTCTTTTTCGGTTGCGCGCTTGTCGAACAGCTTTTTACCTTTTACCAAGGCAATTTCGCATTTAACTTTATTGCCTTTCCAGTACAGTGCCATAGGTACGCAGGTTTGGCCTGCCTGGCTCGTTTCCCCAATCAACTTGGCCAGTTGTTTTGCGTGCAGCAAAAGCTTGCGGGTGCGGGTGGGGTCGGCAACAACGTGGGTAGACGCTTCGGTAAGCGGCTGAAAATGCCCGCCCAGCAGGAAGGCTTCACCGTCTTTCAGTAATACATAGGCGTCGGTTATCTGGGCCTTACCAGCCCGCAGCGATTTTACTTCCCAGCCAAGCAAAACCATTCCCGCCTCAAAGCGTTCCTCTATATGGTATTCGTGTTTCGCCTTCTTGTTCAGGGCGATGGTACCGCTTGATGTACCGGGTTTTTTATTGCTCATGAATCAGTTATCCGAGTTCGGACGAATGAACGAGCCGACCAATTGCAGGTCGGCAAAACGGGCATTGTAGCTCAGGAGTGCCAGACTGGTCACGAAATGGCCTTCAAAGGCGTGTCTAGCTCGTGCGTGACGAAGTCCTTCGGCTACAATACGGGCCTCGACAATTTCCAGGGGCGAAGATGCCGGCGCCGTACCAGACACCTAT
>NZ_JBQDKB010000078.1:13341-17607 GCF_052094685.1 Marinobacter sp. | reverse complement strand
AGCAACATCGGCGGGTTGCCATACCAGGCGGTATCCGGCTCACCGGGGCGGGACCGCACCGCGTTATAACCCCAGCCAGTAACATCGTGAACCTCGTAGGTGGATGCCCCGCGCACCTTAGTCGCAATCCAGGTATGGACCGCAAAATTGCCGCGCCAATTATAAGCTCGGGCACCATAAACCTGCACAACGGCTTCTTCGGTCTGGCTAGGAAGTGGCGCAATGCCTGCGCTGGAGCGATCGGTGTCACGCCAGCTCTGGCCAGACTGACTGCTGCAGGCCGCAATCAGTGCGGGGCCTGCCAGCAGAACCAACAAACATACGGTGGTTCTGATGAGCCATCGAAGGGGTTTAATCATTCCAGGGGTACCTCGTACTGCATGCGTTGGTTGGGGGTCAAAACTCAACCAGTATACGTCTCATATAATCCAGAGTATCAATGCGAAGCATTACCGACAGTTGTTATTATGGCTTCCGGCGGCTTAAAGACGTGCCGGGGTCAGGTCTTGCGTTTTGCTCCTACCTTATTAGCGAAGAGTTACAAAAATCCTAAGGCATCGAATCAAAGACTGATTTATGTTCCACGTCGGATTGATTGAGGGATTCATAACAAGGATGTCCTGGAAATGGATTTGAGCCCGGCTTACCAGCCCCTTGTTGCTGCACTTGGGTATCTGTTACCTCTTGTCATTGTTACAGGCCTTATCAAATCGCCCTGGATCAAGGGAGAAGTGAATTGAACCAGAAAGGATTACTCACTGCATGGAACGACGCCAAGGGGTTTGGTTTCATTACCCCTGAGGACGGTGGTGAGCGGGTCTTTGCTCATATCCGCAGTTATGCAGGCCGGGGCCGGCCGGTTTCTGATCGCAAGGTGACATACAGCATCACGAAGGATAACCAGGGCCGGCCGAGAGCTGGGCGGTTTCAGTATGCTGGAGCGGCAAAAGTTGGCGCCAGCATTGCTTCGGGAGTCTGGGTGGCGGCTGCTGTTGTGTTGGTATTTTTCAGCACTCTGGTGGGCCTGTTCCATAAAGGTTATCTGCCGGTCTCTATCCTGGCGGCCTACGGCGGGGTGAGTCTGGTGTTGTTTGTGATGTACTGGATCGATAAGCGGGCGGCGCAGCGGGGCGGGCAACGTACGGCGGAGAAAACCTTGCACCTTTTTGAGCTTTGCTGTGGCTGGCCCGGTGCGCTTATGGCCCAACAGGTTTTTCGCCATAAAACACGAAAAGGAAGCTACCAGTTCGTTTTCTGGCTGTCGGTCCTCGCGAATCTGGTCGCTCTGGGTTGGTTGCTTGTGGCTCCGGAAGCGAGCAGTTTGCGGCAGCAATTGAATTTTGATTTGTTGAACTCTTTGCGGCCACTTATCTGGTAGCCGACAAGTGTATTTATAAAAGGAGAAGTTATGACGGTTAAACATTTTACGGAATACAAGATGGTCCATATCGCAGAGGGTGGCTGTGGAACGTTGCTGCTGGGTTCTTCCGGTTTGCCTTTAAAGAAGATTGAGGCGGAATTGAACCGCTACGCTTCTGAAGGTTGGCAGGTTGTATTTCAGGTTCTGGAGATGAAGCGCTTCTGGCTGTTTTGGCAGCGTGAAGCTGTGATTGTTACGTTAGGTCGCTAAAACGTGCTAAAGACGCTGGCTCTGAAGGCCATCGGATTTTATCGCCGCACCGGAGGCGGTACCCGGTGGTTTGGCATCGACTGCAATTTCGAACCGAGTTGCTCTGCATATTCTGAAGAGGCAATCCGGCAATTCGGTCTTCGCAAAGGGCTGGCATTGACGCTTCACCGTCTTCGAAGGTGCAACAAGCCTGACGCGATTTGTAAATGCATCGAGCCGGTAACGTGGGATATCGAGCATGCTGAAACAAGAAGAAGTTGATGCCGAGGAAGAGTCGCTCAGAAAGGCGATTCGGGAGCTTTCAGAAGAGCGTCGGGCGGAATTCTATCGGCAGGCCGGAAAATCGGTTAAGGACCCGGATACATACGCCGCATTGAACTGGTTTTTTATCGCCGGGTTGCATCATTTTTATCTGGGGCGCTGGCAATGGGGGCTGATTGATCTTGGCGCTCTGTTTGTTGCCATTGGCTGTTTCTTGGCAGGGTTGATTTGGCCGCCAGTCGTCTTGCTCTTGATCGTTTATTCGTGGGAACTGTGGCAATTGTTCAGATCCCAGGTCATTGTTCAGGACTGGAATAATCGGCTTTATCGGGACTTGTTGCGCCGGGAGAGTATCGGTCCGAAATGATTAAGCATAGCTGTTACAGCTGTCGGAAAAAGTTTGAGCTATCAGCGCTCAGGGTTTCGCCCATAAAAAAGGCGCGCCCCTGAGCTTCTTTGCGATGAACCCCTATCAGGGCACCATATCCACCGGCCTCGGTGTGTTGGCGGTGCTCGGCGGAAGCTGCGGGTACCGCACTTCCGGCACTTCGCCGGTCAGTGTTTTCAGGAAGGCGACGATGGACTGAACTTCTCCGTCCTTCAGTTCAGTGCCCAGCTGAGCGGTGGCCATAACAGAGACAGCCTCTTCCAGGCTCCAGACAGCGCCGGAATGGAAGTAAGGGGCGGTCAGCTCGATGTTACGCAGCGGTGCCGCACGGAAAACGTATTCATCAGAGGCGGTTTCTGTGATCGCGAAGCGCCCCTTGTCGCCCTCCGGCAGAATGTCGCCGCCTGGGCGAGAAACCAAACCGAACGGCCAGTAGCTCTGGCCACCCAGGTTCATACCGCTGTGGCAGGCAGTGCAGCCCCGATCCATGAACAGGGCCAAGCCTTCCTGCTCTTTGTCGTTCAATGCACCTTCATTGCCGCGTAGGAACTTGTCGAAAGGCGCATCCGGCGTGATCAGCGTGGCCTCATAAGCTTCGATGGCGACAGCCATGTTGTCGAAAGTTACCGGGGCTTCCTGGGTCGGGAAGGCGTCCTCAAAGCGTGCGATGTATTCCGGCATGCTCTTCAAGGTTTCTTCCACTCGGGCTGGAGTGCTGCTCATTTCTACGCCAGCCTGAACCGGGCCCTTGGCCTGTTCGGCGAGATCCGCTGCGCGGCCATCCCAGAATTGCGCCGCGTTGAAAACAGCGTTGAATACGGTGGGCGAGTTACGGGGGCCTTTCTGCCAGCCGTGACCTATCGATACCGAGAGTTCGTCATCGCCACCCAGACCAACGTTATGGCAGGTATTACAGCTGATCAAATGGCTGGAAGACAGGCGAGGCTCAAAGAACAACATTTTGCCCAGATCAACCTTTGCTTGTGTTAGCTCATTACCGTCGATAACAGGCGGATACTTGGGGATGGGCTCGAACGTATTGCTTGCCCGTTCCATAAGCTCGTTGGCCATGGCTGGGCCAGCAACAACACTCAGGCTGAGTACCATTGCTGTAATCAGTGGACGTTTGATCATATCGCTTTCTCCTTATGAGAAGTGCTTGTTCCGTTTACATTAATCAACATTAACAAAATGTTTAGGTTCTTCCCGTGAAGCTCTGCTTTTTTGGTTGCCAAGTTGACGTCCGTCAAGTTTTCGAATTCAGGAGCTTTGAATATTTTTTGGAGTGAAGTTTTGGGTACTAGGGACCGGCTAGGCCGCGACTCCTGGTTTTAAACCAATGCAGGTAACGGCATCGTTATTTGTTAGGATGGCCATCTCTTCATCCTGATAACGATTAAGCAGCGCAAAATGAATGTTCCTTTTAAGCTGCGACCTTGCCAGCAGGAAGCCCTTGACGCCGTTGCTGGTTATAATGGCGTACCTTAAACCTTTGCAGAGAACCCTATGCCAATCGAAAAGAATCAAGTGGTCTTGTTTCACTACAGCGTCAGTGATGAACAAGGCAAGGTTGTTGAAAACTCCCGTGGCGGCGAGCCCAACGCTTACCTGCATGGCCACGGCGGCATTGTCCGAGGCCTGGAAGAGGCTTTGGAAGGTCGCGAGGCTGGCGATACGTTCAGCGTCACCGTCGCTCCGGAAAAAGCCTACGGTCCGCGCAAGGCCGATGCGATGCAGCGCGTGCCGATCAAGCACTTGATGGGTGCCAAGCGCTGGAAGCCGGGCATGATTGCCCAGGTGAAAACCGAGCAGGGCCCGCGCCATGTGATCGTGGCCAAGGTCGGTCTCAAGTTTGCTGATGTCGACACCAACCATCCGATGGCGGGTAAAACCTTGACCTTCGATATCGAAATCATCGAAGTACGCGCTGCCGAGCCGGAGGAGATAGCGCACGGGCACGCCCATGGGCCCGGCGGGCATCATTGAA
>NZ_JBQDKB010000078.1:0-13241 GCF_052094685.1 Marinobacter sp. | reverse complement strand
GGCCTTATCAACAGGAAGCCGTTGATGCGACGTTGAAGCACTTTCGCAAATCTGATGATTCTGCGGTTATTGTGCTGCCGACCGGTGCAGGTAAAAGTCTGGTTATTGCCGAGTTGGCCCGCCTTGCCCGGCGTAAAATTTTGGTGCTCACCCACGTAAAAGAGCTTGTGGAGCAGAACCATGCCAAATACCAGAGCTATGGGTTAACCGCCGGCATTTTCTCCGCCGGGTTGAAGCGTAAGGAAAACCGATATCAGGTCACCTTCGCCAGCGTGCAGTCTGTATCGGCCAATCTGGATCAGTTCAGCGATGAATACTCATTGCTCATCATCGATGAGTGTCATCGGGTTAGTGGTGAGGATACCAGTCAGTATCAAAGGATCATCGAGCTGCTACGGCAACAGAACGACTCCCTTAAAGTACTCGGGCTAACCGCCACACCCTATCGCTTGGCCATGGGCTGGATCTATCGCTATCACTACCGAGGCTTTGTTCGCGGTTCCAGTGAAGAGCTGGATAAGCCCTTTGCGCATTGCATTTATGAACTGCCGTTGAGCTATATGATTAACCGGGGGTATCTCACCAAGCCTGAGTTGGTTAACGCGGCGGTGGCGCAATACGATTTCTCTGTGCTGTCTCAGAACCGCTTTGGCGAATACGCTGAAAAAGATGTGAACCAACTGCTGAGCAAACATCAGCGTGTGACCCGCGCCATTAGTGAGCAGGTAATGGAGTTTGCCGTTAAGCGCAAGGCGGTGATGATCTTTGCGGCAACGGTGGATCATGCGCGGGAGATCACTGGTTATCTGCCAGAACACCAAACAGCCCTGATTACTGGCGCTACAGATCAGAATGAACGAGATGTGCTGATTCAGCGTTTTAAGCAACAGCAGTTAAAGTATCTGGTGAATGTGTCCGTACTCACCACGGGTTTTGACGCGCCCCATGTGGACTTTATCGCCATTCTTCGTCCTACCCAGTCGGTCAGCCTGTATCAGCAGATTGTGGGTCGCGGCCTTCGTCTGGACGAAGGTAAGCAGACGTGTCTGGTAATTGATTATGCGGGCAACAGGGTCAACCTGTATCACCCGGAAGTGGGAGAGAAGAAGCCGAATCCGGATAGTGAGCCGGTGCAGGTATTCTGCCCGGACTGTGGTTTTGCCAATATCTTCTGGGGCACAGCAGACAGTGAGGGCCATGTTGTCGAGCACTACGGACGCCGTTGTCAGGGGCTGCTGGAGCCTGCTGAAGAGGTCAGGCCGGCAGCGCAGAACGGTCGCCCTGAACAGTGTAATTACCGTTTTCGCTTCAAGGAGTGCCCACACTGCGGTGGCGAGAATGATATTGCGGCCCGTAACTGTCAGCAGTGTAAAAAAGCCATTATCGACCCGGATGATCAGTTAAGAGATGCCCTGAAACTCAAAGATGCCATGGTCATTCGTTGCGCCGGAATCACCTTAAGCGTCACTGGCCACAAGAACGAGAACAAAAACGAAAGCAAACTGAGAATCATCTATCACAGTGAAGATGGGGAAGAACTCAGCGAGTCTTTTGATTTCAGCAAGCCAGCACAGCGTCACGTCTTTAACAAACTGTTTGGCCGGCGTTTAGCGAATAGCCAGGTCCCGCAAGCGTTCCGCACAGTTGAAGCGGTGCTGGAGAATCAAGCCTTGTTACCCGCACCGGATTTTGTCATTGCCCGCAAACACAAGTACTACTGGCAGGTGCAGGAACGGATCTTTGATTATCAGGGTAGCTATCGTAAGGCGTTTGAAGCGTAAAGCCTGCAAAGCGTTAAGGCTGCCAGTTCGCCCTGTTCCTTGAGTCGAATAACCACCATAATCGGCTCATGTATATCTGGCAGAAAAAGGATCGGCCCGGATGACCTACTCCATTGCAGTCATTGGAAGTGGCATGGCGGGGCTGGCGGCAGCCTATCGGGCGCGTCTCGCCGGCCACGATGTCACCGTATTCGAAGCCTGTAAGAGCCGTGGTATGGATGCCCACTCCCTTGAAGTAGACGGCGGCCTGGTGGATGTGCCTTTGCGCGTGATGAGTGCTGATACCTGGCCCAGTGTGCTCCAGCTTGCCAAAGAGGTGGGGGTTGGCACCTTCGAAATAGGCCTCGACGCCTCCTGCAGCTGGACTAGTCGTCACACCTGGTTTCGCAGCGGGGAAGTGCCAGTTCTGGGATGGCCCTTCGTTGGCTCCCTGCGTTACCTAAACGGCCGCGCACTACGCATGGGTTGGGGTGTCTGGCAACTTAAACGCCTTACGCGCCGGCTTGAACGTGAGAACAACGAAGCGACTCTGGGAGAAATCCTCGAACAACACGATTTCGACCCGTTGTTCTGGCGTGGTCTAGTGCTGCCGATGCTTGTCACCATTTGTACCTGCGAGGAAAAACACCTGCTTAACTGGCCGGCGGCACAGCTGCTCTTGCTGCTTGACAGCACTCTCCATGGCTCAGGTATCTGCCGCCTCCAGGGCGGTACGTCAGCGCTGGTCGATGGCTTGTCGAAAGACCTGCATATACATTCCGGCAGCCCTGTGGCGCAGGTCGAAGAAGATGAAGAGGGGGTGGAGGTCTATAACCAACGCGGCGAGGGTGGTGTATTTGATCGTGTGATTGTCGCTACTCAGGCCAATCAGCTGAGCTTTCTGGATAACACGCAGTTTGGTGACGAGCGGAAAATGTTGGCAAACATAGGGTTCGATTCTGGTGAGCTCTGGGTCCATCAGGATCCGCGCTTCATGCCCGCGAAGAAACAAGACTGGACCGGGCTGAATTTCCAGATGGACGAAGCACTGGAAAAACCCATGTTCACCGTCTGGGTCAACAAGGTGGAGCCTACGCTTGATGGTAGCTCGCCTGTTTTCCAGACATGGAATCCGCTGTTTGAACCGAACCCGAACACTGTGCTCGCCCGGGTGCCGTTAGATCGCGCCGTCGTCCACTCCGGCACCTCCCGGGTTCACAAGGCGCTGGCCCAATGGCACCGCCAGCCCGATCGTAAAGTGTTCTTCTGCGGCTCCTGGGCCTACGAAGGTGTGCCGCTGCTGGAATCCGCAGTGCGCTCAGCCAGCGCTGTAGTGGATGCGATCAATCAGAGCCGTCCCTCAGGCGACTAAGGAGCAACTGAGCCTGTTGCTGAGCGGGCTCAGTCCTTCATCTGATAATAATCCCTCAGTTCGTGGGCAGGCTTAGTTCTTGAACAGATGCGGCCGGATTACCAAAGCAGATCTGAACCCAGAGCGCTGATCGACTGCTGGCGGCCTGTTCATATCCGGCGTTGCAATTGCTGATACATCCGCCAGCCTACCCAGCCGGAGCCAAGCAAATACGGTATAGCGCCCAGAACCCACATAATCAAACCTGCCAACTGTTGATCTTGTAGGCTGCGCCCGGCTCCATATAAAGGGTTTTGAGCGAAGGTGAGTATGGCCCCCAGAAAGCCGGTATGTATCAGCGTAAAGAGCAGGGCAAACAATGCCCAGCCAACGGTGCGCTGAGGACTTTTCAGCACGGACCACCAGAATAGGCCTGCGGTGATCAGGAAACATCCGTGTTCAACGAGGTGCCACCAAGGGTTATCTAGGGCCAGGACGTAAAACTGGGGAATGTGCCAGAACCAGATCATGGCACCGTGGAGGTAAGCCAGATAAACCGGATGCTGAACCAGATTAAGCATGGGCCTCCACAGGCGTGCCAGCAATCGCCCGCTCCCTGCAGAAAGTTGCGGTAGGGGAGTGGTTAGTACCCAAAATGGCGCAATGACCACCATAAACACCATGTGCTGAACCATGTGGGCCGTGGCGCTGCTTTCTGCCCAGTGGTCAAGGGGCCCCCAGAGAGCCAGAAAACTGATAAACATGGTGCTATGAAAGCCTAGGGCTTGCGACCAGCGCGGCCTTGCCCGCCGTGCGCCCACCAGATAGACCAGCCAGACCAAACAGAAAATGACCAAGCCGATCATGGCGGTCAGCTGCTCGGCACCTTCACTGGTTATCGGACTATGGCCAAAGGCCGGTGCACTCAGGCCAAACAAAGCGACACCGAGCCAAGGCTCACAGCGCAAGCTCAAATGCATGGTGGCAAGATAACGCCAGGCATCGCCAGCATCAGGGATGCAAATGCGGACACCAGATAAACAGCGGCGGACGTTTTGCTGATAAACGCCTTGATGGGCTCGACTTCTGAGACATGCGACAGTGAAGGAGCCTTCCAACAACCATGGGCACACGCTAATAAATAACCCGATACGGTGAGCCCGGCTATCAAAGAAGTTGCATTGATCCAGGTCCAGACACCAGCCTCGGCATCCGGTGGTGCAAAGGCACAACCAACCGACAACCCACCATAGAGCAGCACAAACCACAGCGCCCAGATAACCAGCCCCAACACCAGGTTTACCGGATGAAACGGGGAGGGACTCATCATGCCTCCCATGCCATCGGCAACAGCAAAAACAGTGCAAAACTGAGCCAGAAAACGCCCAGGGTATAGATCCAGAACGGCTGAATCACGACGGGTTCGTAAGGCAGCCTGGCGCCAACATATCCCAGTTTCACCCGCAACGCTTGGAGTACTGTAAAGATCAACGCAAGTCCGCTGTGCAGCAGCAGGTAATACAGCGCCACCGCCAACACTGCATCATGGGCCAACTCCGTCGGTTGTAATGACGATGTTTGCAGCACCCAGGCCAGCAAGCACCAATGGGTGAATCCGATGGCCGAAGCAACCCACAGACGCAGGCCAAGGCTGCCTGCATTGCGCTTGCGCAGTTGGGAGACAGCACCATGGTAGATCATTACCGCAAGGGTTAGCAGTATCCCGCTTGCTATCAGAGGAATCAGTGCCAATGGGCCTGTTTCGGGCGTTGACCATTGTGGCGCAGCCGTCCAGAGATAGAACCAGCCAAACAACAGCGAAACATAGAGGGTTCCATTGGCCATCAGGCTGACCACCATGCCCCATAGCCCCGGGCCATCACAGGTACGGGAGTGCAGTGGTGGGTCCACAGGATCGTTGGCGCCTACTGGCGCGGCTCTGGGGTGGGCGCCGTTCTCCCAGCTCCAACGCAGCACCAATACAAGCGCTACCGCAGCGGCTGTCAGAGCTATCAGGTAGGCTTTGATCAGCAAGCTGACGCATACCACCGCCAGGACTGTGGCAGTCATCAGGGGTAGCCAGGAGTTGGTGGGCAGGTGAACCACTTCTCTGACTTTACCGGTGACAGCATCTGATCCATATATATCCCGCCTCAGGCTCTGGACTTCCGCCAGACCATGTTCGCCTGCGGCGATGCTTTCTACGAGCTCGGGGTTCTCCCACATCGGATGCCGGGTGGTAATATCGGGCATACTCGAAAAATTATAGGCATTCACCGGCATTGGGATGGCCCATTCCAGAGTATCTGCGCCCCAGGGATTCTGCTCAGCTCGGCGACCAAAACGGAAATGCAATACGATGTCGACAATGATCACTGCGACACCGATCGCCATTATGAATCCACCGATGGAGGAAATGAGGTTGAGCCAATCCCAGCCTAGCCCCGCTTCATAGGTGTAGACTCGCCGGGGCATGCCCAGCAGCCCGGTAAGATGCATCAGCAGGAAGGTGGTATTGAATCCACCGAAAAACAGCCAGAACCCCCAGCGGCCCATTTTGTCCGAGGGCATACGGCCGGAAACATGGGGCAACCAATAGTAAAAACCGGCGATCAGCGGAAAGAGCATGCCACCGACCAGCACGTAGTGCAGGTGAGCGACCACAAAGTGTGTGTCGTGAACCTGCCAGTTGAAGGGCACCAGCGCCAGCATCACGCCCGTCAGTCCGCCGCAAACGAAGACCACCAGAAACCCGACGATCCAGAGCATTGGCAGGTGAAACACCACTTTGCCCTGCCAGAGTGTTGCCAGCCATGCAAAAATCTGGATACCTGTGGGAACCGCTACCAACATGCTGGCTATAGAGAAGAAAGCCTGGGCCAGCTGCGGGATGCCCACCGTAAACATGTGGTGTACCCACAGCCCAAAGCTGATAAACCCCATGGTAATAATGCCCAGCACCACCCAGCGATAACCCACCAGCGGATGCCGTGCGAACACCGGAATTAGGGTAGATACAATCCCTGCTGCAGGCAGGAAGATGATGTAGACCTCCGGGTGACCAAACATCCAGAACAGGTGCTGCCATAGCAGAGGGTCACCACCGCCAGAGGTTTCAAAGAAGACGAACCCGGCTGCACGCTCGAGTTCAAGCAGCACACTGCCGAGGATCAGAGGTGGAAAGCCAAATACGATCATCAGCGCCATGGCGAGGATGTACCAGCAGAAGATTGGCATTTTGTTGAGGGCCATGCCGTTGGCACGAGTTCGCAAAATGGACACGACCAGCTCCACGCCGGCTGAAATCGCGGATATTTCCACAAAGGTGATGCCCAATAACCAGAAGTCCGAGCCCGGGCCAGGCGAATAGGTGTTGCTGCTCAGAGGCGTGTACATAAACCAGCCGGCGTCCGGCGCTACCTCAAGCACCAGGCTGGAGAGAATAATCACACCACCAAACAGGTAACAGTAGTAGCCCAGGGCGCTCAAGCGAGGGAATACAAGGTCCCGGGTGCCGATCATCTTTGGCACCAGATACATCGCTACCCCTTCGAGCACCGGGATCGCAAACAGGAACATCATCACCGTGCCGTGCATGGTGAAAATCTGGTTGTAGAGGCTGGCCTCAATGATCTCCTGCTCGGGCATCGCGAGTTGTGTGCGAATTAACATCGCTAACACGCCACCGATCAGAAAAAATATCATCCCGGTGGCCATGAACCTGAACCCTATGGAGGTATGGTTCACCGCTGCCAGAGCGCCCCATCCGGGTAAATTGCCCCACACATGTTCCAGTTGCGCTTCCCGTTTGCAGTTTGCCTCTTCTGACAGGTTAGTCATTAACGGTCTCCTCGCGGAGCCATGCCTGGTAATCTTCCGGGCTGTATGCGGTTACCGTAAATTTCATATGAGCATGATGGGTGCCGCAGAATTCGGCACACTGGCCACGATAGGTGCCGGGTTCATCTGCTTGCAGGCGCAGTACATTCGTGCGGCCAGGTAGCATATCCAGTTTGCCTCCCAGGCGGGGAACCCAGAACGAATGAATAACATCAGCACTGGTAAGGTGAAGGTCAAGGGGGACGCCGGCTGGAACGTGCAGTTCGTCCTTCAGCTGAATACCTGAGTCCGGATATTGCACTTCCCACCACCATTGGTGTGCCGTGACGTTGATCCGGAGCGCTTTCCCTTCTGCAGGTGGCAGAGGTAGCATTTGATGGCCGGCGGGGACACCAAACGCCAGAATCACTGCCATACTGGTGATCGGCAGTACCAGGCCACCCCAGAGAATCCACCGGTTCTGGACCTGCCTGGCTCGAGCTTTCGACACGGGCTCCGGGGCACGCCTGATGGCGTATAGCCAGAGCCCGACCACGACCACAAGAACGAATGTGAACCAGCCAAACATTCCCCACCACAACCATGCTGCCGAGAGAGCGTTAGGGCCGGCGGGAGAAAGCGTGGAGAACTCGCCCTGACATCCGGCCAACAATCCACCTGTGCCAATAACGCTAAAGGCTGCTACTCTTTTTATTCCCGATGGTGGATAGCCCCTGCTTCGTACTCGCACGCTCAAAGGATAATTATGGCCAGGGAACAGATCGTCAGTCGTATGTCTATTTTGGGTCACCCGATCCATCCTATGCTGATTCACTTCCCAGTGGCCGCTTTGCTGCTGCTCATTGCCACAGATATTGGCTATGCATTGACAGGTGATTTCTTCTGGGCCCGAGCCGGCGTTTGGCTTGCGGGAATAGGTGTGGCCGGGGGCTGGGTGTCCGGCGCGGTGGGATTTTTGGATCTTGTTATTGTAGAACAGATACGCCGGCTGATTACCGGTTGGTGCCATGCACTGTTGGCCGTGATGCTGCTTTCCCTTGCAACCCTTAACTGGTTCATCAGGGTGGGGGAGCCGGAGCTGCTGATTCTTCCTTGGGGGCTGTACCTGTCGTTGTTGACAGGGTTCCTGATCACTGTCACCAGTTTGCTCGGCGGTGAGCTGGTATACGATCACGCGGTCGGTGTTTCCCCTGAAAAAATGGCGGAACGTCGGCATAGCCCTTGGTGAGGTGATAAGTCTGCCTTGCTCACCGAACATCATGGAACACTCACGAAAACGGGCTTGGCGAGCACCACCCAAAGCACAGCCGCAATCAGCATGCAGGTCATCACCGCCGAAGCAAAGCACCACCGTCGCACCGGCATACTGCTACCGGTCTCCGCACGCAGAATCAATAAGCCCAGCAATGTGTGGTTGATAATCAGTAACACCACCAGAGTCAACTTAACGATCAGCCAGATGCCAATATTGTGGTGAACAACAAACACCAGCGTACCTGCAATGATGGACAGCAGAGCAATTGGTGTGGCGAAGTGAGTAAAAAGTAATCGGGGGAGCTTTTCACGTACGGCAAGACTGCCTTCTGTATCTGCAGTTGAAGATGAGCCTGTATACACCGTTCCAGCCAGCAGCGCCGGTAGGTACACAAGCAGGGCAGCCCAGAACAACAATGCCACAATGTGAAGAACCAGAAGCCAGTTCACGCTGAAGACACGCTCCCTGTTGCGATGGCTTTTATTTTAATATGCTCAAAACTTTAGCATCGGGCCTGCCAGCTCGCACGGATTTCGCATTAAAATTAGGTAAAGACTTCCGGCCAACTAAAGCAAACCCGATTTGATCATGTCGAAGGTGTCCAGAATCCGCGCCACAAACTGGTCTTTCGGGCGAAAGCTGCTTTGGGTGCTGAGGGCAACGTCTCGCTGCAGGTGGTCCAGTAACTTGTGCAGGCGCCGGCGATGCAAGCCGACCGCCGCCTGAACAGGGTCGAATATAATGCCGGAAAAGGCCGCAAACGCCGCCAGTGAGGCCATAACCGCGACCATAACGCTGGCCGTCGTCGCCAGCGAAGGCTCCGGTGGAAATAAACTGTAGTACCAGCTGCCGATGGTTTCACCAAAGATGAAGTCCTGGGCGGCCAGGGTCTTTGCTAGCATGGATGCGAGCACCACTCCCAGCCCAATACCACCTGGGGTAAACTTCTGGAATGCGAACGCGCCTAACACCGTGCATGAAATACTGTTGGTGATATCGGCAGACGCCGTTCGGGTTATCCGGTACTGACTGAGAGCGTCTGCGATCAGTGGTTCAATCAGCGTGCTGAACTGCTGGTGATCCACCGGTTTGTAGGTGTGGCGCTCATAGACCGCCTCCAGCGCCTCAATCAGATATGCCTCCAGACTTGAGCTCTCAAGCAGTGAGCCCTCCTGGCCATTGTTCAACAGGTCCACCAGGATCAGGTGCGAGATGTGCTGTTGTACCCGGGTGGTAAAACCGGCGGGTATACGATTTGCCAAACCGTGCAACCACATCAGGCCGGTTCGCTTGGGAGTCAGAACTTTTACCAGGCATGCCAGGGCGTACACCGGCGCCCAAAGTAGATTGATCGGTGCCCGCAACATGTCCCATCCCAGCGCCATCCGGTTGGTCCCTATGGCGCCGGGATAATGGAAATGACGGTCAATAAACGCCGGTATCCGCGCCCGGCAGTCGTCAAAGTAGTTTTCGATGCCTGAGCGAATTGCCTGCTCTATCTCAACTTCGGAGACGTTTTGTTCGGGCGATGTGGCAAGAGGCGTAGTGATAAGCGTATCTGCAGGCAAGTGAGTGTCTGGCGCATTAAACCTCAATTGAGCAAACCGGGCCACCTGTTCGGCGGAATCAACGAGAGCAGCGCACAGGAGGCCCGGTTTTACACAGCTAGTTGCTTTTGTTTTAGGTGAATTGATACAAACGATCAGGATTGTCGACGAGGATAGCCTGACGACCAGAAGATTCAGGCACCAATCTCAAAAACTCATCAACAAGAACGGCGTCCTTAGGCATGGAACCTGGAAGCTTAACGTGTGGCCAGTCTGTACCAAGCCAGAGCGTCACGGTTGGCACATAGGCAATCAAGCCAACCACCCCGAGAAGTATCAATAGGAACGGCCAGATGTGGCGAGCTATTGCTTCCACCCGCATTCCGCTGATACTGGAGGCCACGAAAATGGAATAGCCAACTGGAGGCGTTACCATTCCAACGGCAAAGTTAATAACTACCATGGCACCTAGTTGTATAGGGTCGAGACCAATCTGTTGACCTAGGCCAATCAGTACAGTGCTGAGAATCACCATGGCTGAGATGTTATCCATCACTGCGCCCAGAACGAGCAACATGATGTTGATGATCAGCAGGAGAAGAAACGGATTCGTGGTCAGAGCTAGCAAGTTTTCCGTGAGTCTTTTGGGAATCTGTTCGCTGGCCATAACCCACGCGAACCCATAGGCTACAGCAATAATGAACATTATTACCGCGGTTGTGCGCATGGACTTGATCAGGATGGCGGGGAGTTCCCTGAAGTGCAGGTCGCGGTAAAAAAATAGGCCTATTACGGCACTATAGAATGCGCCTGCAGTCGCAGTCTCTGTGGGTGTAAAGATGCCGCTGTAGATGCCCCCAAGGATGACCACGGGCGCCAATAGTGCCCAGGAACCATCGCGCAGAGCAAACAGAATGTCTGCTTTAGTTGCACGGTTTTCCTTGGGTATCCCATGCGCCTTGCATACAGAACACTGACGACACAAAAGCCAGCCGCTGCGTAACCCCGCTTATACCCTTTGGCCGCGAGCTCATCGATCATAATCGAGCCGACTGCCGCGGTAGTCGCTGGCGCAGAACCGGAAATTGCCCCAAAGAACGTCCCGGCCACAACAGTAGACATTGAGAGTCCACCGGTCAGGTGACCAAAAAATACCGATGCCACTCGTACAAGACGACGAGAAAGCCCGCCTGCACTCATTAATTCGCCGGCAAGAATGAATCCGGGGATAGCCAGAAGACTGGAGACTGAGCCACCTGCCAGAAAGCGTTGGGCCATGATCATGGGGTTGCTGTCTGCCATCCAAACGCCAACGGCTGTGAGGAGGCCCAAGGTAATCGCAATGGGCACTCCGAGAATCAGCATAATAAAGAGGCCAACAATCATAACTGTGCCAATGTCACCCATTGTTCACCTCAGGCATGTCCCTGATACACGAGGGACGCAACAAAAGAACCAACGAGTGAAAAACAATTAGTCCGCCGCAAACGGGGATTGCAGCAGTTTGCAGCCACACGCGGAAGCGCGTCCAGTAAAAGCGCGACCCGGACATGGCCAAAGTCGCGGACAAGAGCGCTTGAAAACAGGAAGATGGTCCAAATAAAGGCGAGGATAGCGACCTCGTCACTCCAGGCCATTGGCGTTGGGTTTGCGCCAATCGCACGGAAACTGTCGATAAACAAGTCACTGGGTTGGACGCGCAGTTTGATACCCTTGAAGTCGTTGGGCTTTGCCACTGGCCGTACATTATTGATGGTATGGCGGAAACCGGCCTCGGCAAAACCCAGTCCCTTTATGCCTTGGACTTCAAGCCGCTTAAGTAATTCCTGACCCACTTCGCCATCCAGAACTTCATGGGCTTGCGCGCTGTTAGCGTAGAGGAACGGGAGGTCATTGAGCTGAAACGCGGTCTCCAGTTGACCTACCTGGGTGCCGGTAATTACATCCGCACCCATAGTGCCAAACTGTAACCCCTCAAGCATCGCGGTATCATTTCCGAGCTGGTGGTTAGGGAAGGACGAAACGTCGAACTCGCCGGGCGCTGCTTTTTCGAGTTCTTCCGCAAAGTAGTGCGCGGCGATCGCGTAGGGGGCAACTTCGCTATCGGATGTAATTCATCCGAGCTTGATTTCGGTAGCTGCGAAAGCACTACTTGCTAATCAAATAAGAGATTAAAAGTATAGTTCTGATTGTCCGGAGCGCAAAGTTGCAAAAAGAAGCTCAAGCAGCAAGCCGTTGCTGAAGAGGGTGATTGTTCCAGCTTCATGAGCAAGCCTGCACGTTGTCGCCGAGAGCCAGTTCACCCCCTTCTACCACTCGTGCCGTAATACCACCGTGCCCGCGCGTGGCGTTGTACCCACCCGGCCCAAGAGTGGTCTCCATCTTGCTGCAGGGGTGGCAAAGGCCCGTGTATTCCAGTACCACGCCCCCAATCCTGAACGTTTTGCCTTTCAAGGCCAGGAGGTTGAGGCCCGATACCACGATGTTGCGCCGGAAAACGTCGGGGCTAATGGCCTCCCGATGCAAGCAGGCAGCTATGACATACAAGTGCTCCTTCTGAATCAACGTAACCTGCCGTTTGCTGGTTTCGCGGCCCTTGAATCGATCGCCTTCCAGGCCTGTGCCCCGTGAGATCATCACGTTATTGAGCGCTTTCATGGCTTCACCGCGGGCTGGGCGGATACCGATCCATTCCACGCTGCCGGATTGGGGGAGGGTGTCGAACAAGGTTTGAAGTGGGGTTGGTTCGGACATAAATGATCATTTTGATGAAGGTGATTGTTGGAGTGTCACCTGCCAAGGCAATTCGGGCTAGCAGTTGTTGACGCTTTTTTAACGTTCATTGTTAAAATGCGTTAATGTTTTTCCGCGCTTTATCCCTCCCGGATGTGCCGCTAAGCAGTGCTTGGTTCCGTGTATTTGTTTTCGGCTTTATTTCGTAACGGTATATGATTATGTCGTTATAAGCGTCATTAATTTTTATGGTTTTAATAATATCCTGAATCAGTGACTCCGCTCGAATATAGCACTCTGAGCCTTGGTTGGCTCACGCCTAACTCATTTTTGAAGCCAGTCCGGTTGTGTTGAGAACACGGCGGTCATTTTACCGATTGCAACGCCTGCAAACCGGCCTTGTTTCGATCAAATATTGATCAAATTGTAATTCTCAGGCACGGGCAATCTGCCCAATAAGATGATCGGGTTGAGACCAAGCAACGAAGTGATCCGGGTGGTCTACCCGGGAGACGCAAGGCCTCGGTAGAGGTCACGATAAACCGCAAAACCCGGGCAGTGGCGGCCAAAGCGCAGGAACCGTTGCCTGCTACTGTGGATCAGGCGACAGGCCATGTACATCAGCTCCTGCATCACAGTTCTCAGGCGGCGGCGCTTGGCCGGGTGGCGCACAGGCGCATCCGGGGCAGTGAGCCTCAGCCCCATCCAGCGCAGTAGGTTGTAGCCCAGCGTTGCAAATGCCATCACCAAGTTGT
>NZ_JBQDKB010000077.1:0-17844 GCF_052094685.1 Marinobacter sp. | reverse complement strand
AAGCCTTGAGAGCCAGCAAGCGGCTGATCCGGGCCCCGTGGCGCGAACAGACAAAGCAGGCGTTGGAGCGAGAGCGGGAAGTGTTTTCTGAACGGCTTCGATCCGACGATTGCCGGGCAGCTTTGGATAAATTAGCCCGGCGTTGACCGACATTGGATATTTTCATATCCGTGTGACGAATGTCATCAGAGTATGCGCAGTGACAACCCTTGCGAGGAGCGAAAGTGTGATGAGTAAACAAGAACCTCTTTATGTCGACGGTACAGATTTGCCCGGCTTTCATAGTGTGCTCGGGTACTGCCAAGTCTCATGGGAGGAAAATGAAGCGGTCATTGAGTTGGCACTGCAGCCGAAGCACCTGAATATGGGGGGCGTTATCCATGGTGGGGTGCTTTCGTCGCTGCTCGATATTGCTCTGGCCCAAGCCGGCACATATTGCCCCTACCCGGGACGGGTGCGTAAAGCCGTTACTCTAACGTTGACCACGACGTTTACCGGCCAGTGCTCCGGCGGGACTATTCGGATTACCGGTCGCAAGCGCGCGGGTGGTACACGCATTTTCAACAGTACCGGTGAGGTTCACGACGACAAAGGGAATTTGCTGGCGATCGGTGAAGGCACGTTTCAGATCCGCTCTGGTAGTGAAAAACCGGAAGGCGTCTCTCTTTAAAGCGTGTCCGGATCTGTCCGTGATGCGGGTAGGTTGATTTAAACTCTCGGGAGAACAATAGCCATGTTTACACGCCACTATGGGGTCTGGCCCAAAGAATTACCCAAGACCCTGACGCTGCCAAAAACCAGCATCTTTACCAATCTGGCCGTCTCGGCCCTTCGTTACCCGGATAACATCGCCATCATTTTCTATGATGCATCCATAACCTACCGCCGCCTGTTGGCCGAAGTAGAAACCATGGCAGGTTACCTGCAGGCTCAGGGTGTGAAAAAGGGCGATCGGGTACTGCTTTATATGCAGAACTCGCCCCAGTACGTGATCTCTTACTACGCTATCCTGCGCGCGGATGCCGTAGTGGTACCGGTGAACCCCATGAACCGGGCTGCCGAACTTGAGCACTATATTGCGGATACTGGCTCGGCCATTTGTTTGGCGGGCCAGGAGTTGGTGGAGTACATTGCGCCGGTACTGGAGAAAACCGATCTGGAGCAGGTGGTGGTTGCTTCTTACAGTACATACATTAAACCCGATACCGACTTGGACTTACCCAAAGAAGTGGCGGCACCAGCATGGACAGCAGAGGCTTCTGGCCTGGTGCGTTGGGAAAGCGCCATGGCTGCTGGCCACGTTCCGTCGGAGCACACCTCAGGCCCGGAAGATCTGGCGGTGATTCCCTACAGCTCCGGCACCACCGGTGCGCCGAAAGGCTGCATGCACACCCATCGCTCAGTGATGGCAACGGCGGTACATCGAGTGACCTGGAGCCAGAGCACGCCCAACAGTGTGCACCTGGCTACTCTGCCATTTTTCCATGTAACCGGTATGACTGGCTCCATGAATGGGCCGATTTTTACGGGGTCTGAGTGCGTAATTATGACCCGCTGGAATCGCACTGTTGGGGCAAAGATTATTGAGCGTTATAAAGTCACTGCCTGGACCAACATTGTTACCATGGCCGTGGATTTTCTTTCCAATCCAGAGGTTGAAAAATACGACCTCAGCAGCCTTGTTACGATTAGTGGCGGCGGCGCCGCCATGCCTGTCGCCGTTGCGGAAAAACTGAAGAAGCTGACCGGTCTGCAGTACATCGAGGGTTACGGTTTGTCAGAAACCATGGCAGCAACTCACATGAACCCCATCGCCAAACCCAAAGCCCAGTGCCTGGGTATCCCTGCTTTTGATGTAGATAGTCGGATTGTTGATCCCGATACCCTGGAAGAGAAAGGGCCGAGCGAAGTCGGTGAAATCGTCTCTTTTGGCCCCCAGGTTACCATTGGTTATTGGAATCGGCCGGCCGAAACCGATGCGGCATTTATCGAAATTGATGGTAAACGTTTCTTCCGCACCGGCGACTTGGGATATTACGACGAAGACGGCTATTTCTTCATGGTTGATCGCATCAAACGAATGATCAACGCGTCCGGGTTCAAAGTGTGGCCGTCGGAAGTTGAGGGGCTGATGTACCAACACCCTGCTATTCATGAGGTATGCATTATTTCAGCGCCGGACCCCAAACGTGGTGAAACGGTGAAAGCCTGCATCGTGCTGACGCCCGAAGCCGAAGATCACACCAGTGTTGAGGATATTACCGGCTGGTGTAAGGAGCAGATGGCCGCCTATAAGGTACCCACGATTGTGACATTTGTGAGTGCCCTGCCGAAATCGCCCACGGGCAAATTAATGTGGCGGGCGCTACAGGAAGACGAGTGGAAGGAGAGGGATTGAACAACTGTCTGATCACTTGGAGGATCGATTCCGATTATGAATAACAAACCCAGTATTCTGATTGTGGGTGCCGGAGCGATTGGCAGCTTTTACGGCGCTATTCTCAAAAAAGCCGGTTGTCGAGTGAGCACCGTATTGCGTTCAGACTACGAAGCCGTCAAAGCTCAGGGTGTGCGTATTACCAGCCCGCTCGGAGATCTGTCCTACCGGCCCGACCAGGTATACCGGGAGGGTGACTTGCCCGATGAAGCGCCGGACTTCTTGATTGTTTGTGTGAAGATATTACCCGGCGTGGACCGAATTCAGCTGGTTGCTCCGTGGATTGGCGAGAAAACCTGCCTGGTGTTGATCGAAAACGGCCTGGACATTGAAAGAGAGCTGGCAGACGCCTATCCCGGTAACCCACTTATAAGCTGCCTGGCTTTTATTGCCGTGAGCCGGGCAGAGACCGGCGTGGTTGAGCATAAAGCCTATGGCAAGCTGGTAATGGGGCAGTATCCAAAGGGGGTTGATGACAACTGCCAAGTCTTGTCACAACTATTTCAAGACGGCGGTATTAATATTGACTTGACTGAGCACGTGGTGGGAGAGCGCTGGCGCAAGTGCCTTTGGAACACTCCGTTTAACCCGCTGTCGGTCATTGCCAACGGTGCGGATACTCGAACCATTCTGGATACGACAGGCGGCGAAGAGCTGGTCCGAGCCATGATGCGTGAGGTGATGGATATAGCTGCGGCAGAAGGCTATCCCATGGATGAAGCACTGCTGGATAAGAACATCGCCGGCACCCGAAAAATGCCCGCTTACAAGAACAGCATGGCGCTGGATTACCTGAATGACCGCCCGATTGAGCGGGAGGCCGTACTGGGTAATGTGGTGGCCATTGCCGAGCAACATGGCATTGCCGTGCCCCATCTGAACACGGTACTGGTTACGCTTAAAATGCGAGCAGCGCTGGAGGGGCGGGGGTAGTGGTTCGTAAAAAAGGGGTGGCAAAGCCACCCCCCGAAAAAGGCCTCTGACTAATCAGAAAGAGGCCTCAGGCTCACCAATCAACAGGGGTTTAGCTAGCCTGTAAAAGCGAGGCGTAGCGCTCCAAGTGAAAATCATCATCACCCAACTGATGGTTGATCATGATCAGGCGCTTGGCGTAGTGGGCGAAGTTGTATTCCCAAGTCATGCCGATGCCACCATGAGACTGTATGCCCTGTTCCGAAATAAACTGCCCACTGCGACCGATAACATTTTTGGCGGCGGCCAGCACGCGGCGGCGGTCATCACTCTGTTCTTCGTCTGCCACGCTGGCGGCCAAGATCGCCATCGAGCGGGCCTGTTCCAGTTCAGACATCATGTCGACCATGCGGTGCTGCAGTACCTGAAACTTACCAATGGGCACGCCAAACTGTTTGCGTTGCTTGAGGTAGTCCAGAGTCAACTCGTTGGCCGCTTCCATGATGCCGACAGCCTCTGCACACAGAGCGGCAATCGCACGGCCGGTTTGATACTCAATCACCTCTGCGGCTTGGTCTTCCTCACCCACTAGCGCATCGGCGCTTACCTGAACGTTGTTCAATGTAAGATCGCAGCCCTTGGAGCCATCTATGGTGGGGTAGTTCCGGCGCTCGACCCCCGCGGTATCCGGCTTCAGAGCAAACAAGCTGATGCCACTGGCGTCACGGGCATCGCCGGAGGTGCGTGCGGACACCAGAATCAGGTCTGCGCAGTGTCCGCCAATGACGACGGCCTTGTGGCCATTGAGCACATAGCCGGTGTCGTTTTTCTCAGCGCGGGTTTCCACATCGTTGAGATCGTAGAAACTCTGAGGCTCCTGTAGTGCAACTGCCGCGTGTAGCTCTCCGCTGGCAATGCCACCTAGCAAGATTTCTTTCTGGCTATCATTGCCGGCTTGGCTAATAAGACCGCCGCCAAGAATGACAGACTGCAGAAAAGGCTCCAGGCAAAGGCCACGGCCGAGCTCAGTCATAACAGACTGCACTTCTACGCCACTGCCACCAAAGCCGCCTAACTCTTCGGAGAAGGGAACGGCTGTCAGCCCCAGTTCACCGAGCTGTTTCCAAAAATCCACGCTGAATCCGGCGTCGGTTTCGCTAAATTCCAGGCGCTTTTCAAAACTGTATTCACCACGCACCAAGCGGGCGACGGTGTCTTGCAGCATCTGCTGCTCTTCATTGAGTCGGAAATCCATGGTCGCCTCCTTAAAGCCCGAGAATCATTTTCGACACGATGTTTTTCTGGATCTCGTTGGATCCGCCGAAAATCGAGAGTTTGCGATTGTTGAAATATTGAGCAGACAGGGGTGCTGCGTTCTCGTCTGAGAGGAACTCGCCTTCATACCCAAGATCCAGCTCTTCTTCCACAAACGGAATGGCGTAGGGTCCGATGGCTCGGCGCGCCAGATCGTTAATAGCCTGACGAATTTCGGTGCCTTTTACCTTCAGCATGGAGCTTTCTGCACCGGGCATGCCGCCGCCTTCTACCGCGGCAATAATGCGCAGGTTGCTGATGGTCGCCGCAGCCAGGTCAATTTCAACCTTGGCAATGCGCTGGCTGAACGATGTGTCTTCAATCAGCGGACGGCCATTCTTGAGTCGGCGGGAGGCCAGTGCTTTTAGGTGCGACAGCGCCGCTTTTGACATACCGATACCGGCGAGACCGGTGCGCTCGTAGGTCAGCAAGAACTTGGCATAGGTCCAGCCTTTGTCTTCCTCACCGACCAGATTCTCAACCGGCACTTTCACATCTTCAAAGAAGACCTCGTTCACCTCGTGCTCGCCATCCAGGGTGATGATCGGGCGCACGGTGATGCCAGGAGTGTTCATATCGATCAGCAGGAAGGAAATGCCTGCCTGAGCTTTTACCTCGGTATTGGTGCGCACGAGGCAGAAAATCATGTTGGCGTACTGGCCAAGGGTGGTCCAGGTTTTCTGGCCATTCACAATGTAGTGGTCACCTTGGCGCACGGCACGGGTCTTCAACGAAGCCAGATCTGAGCCAGCACCTGGTTCGGAATAGCCCTGGCACCACCAGTCTTCGCCACTGAGGATGCGAGGCAGGTATGTCTGCTTCTGTTCTTCGTTGCCGAACCGGATGATAACCGGTGCCACCATGTTTACGCCGAACGGAATGGAGCGAGGCACTCCGTAACGGCAGGACTCTTCATCCCAGATGTGCTTCTGAATGGGCGACCACTCCACACCACCGTATTCTTCCGGCCAGTGCGTGGCGTACCAGCCCTGCGCTGTGAGAATCTTCTGCCAGCGTTGGTGGTCTTCTTTGGATAGATGGCGGAAGCCCTTCACTTTGGCCGCAATGTCGGCCGGCAGTTTCTCATCCAGAAAGGCGCGCACTTCGTCTCGGAAGGCGAGCTCCTCGGCAGTGTAGTTCATGTTCATTGAGTAGCCTCGCAGTGTTTGGCTTTATAGCTTGAAATAAAATTCAAAACGCCGTTATCAGCTGAACGCCGCAATACCTGTTTGGCCACGGCCGAGAATCAGGGCGTGGACGTCGTGAGTGCCTTCATAGGTATTCACCGCCTCTAAATTCATCACATGGCGAATCACGTGGTATTCGTCGGAAATACCGTTACCACCGTGCATATCGCGAGCAACCCGGGCGATATCCAATGCTTTGCCGCAGTTGTTACGTTTGAGTAGAGAGATGGCATCCGGTGTGGCGTCGCCAGCATCCATCATGCGGCCAAGCTGCAGAACCGCCTGCAGGCCTAGGGTGATTTCTGTCTGCATGTCTACGAGCTTTTTCTGGATCAACTGGTTGGCGGCCAAGGGCCTGCCGAACTGCTTACGCTCTAGGGTGTAACTACGGGCAGCGTGCCAGCAAAATTCAGCTGCGCCCAAAGAGCCCCAGCTGATGCCGAAACGGGCTTTGTTCAGGCAGCTGAAGGGGCCTTTCAAGCCTTCTACTTCCAGCTTGTTTGCGTCTGGTACAAACACCTCATCCATAAAGATGGAGCCGGTCTCTGAGGCGCGAAGCGAGAACTTGCCCGGAATTTTCGGTGTTTCCAGGCCTTTGGAGCCTTCGCGCTCGATAACAAAACCGGTCACTTTGCCGTCCAACTTGCCCCAGACCACGCACACGTCGGCGATAGGGGAGTTGGTTATCCAGGTTTTGGAGCCGCTCAGTAAGTAGCCGCCGTCCACTTTTTTGGCGCGGGTTTCCATGCCACCCGGATCAGACCCGTGGTTGGGCTCGGTCAAACCAAAGCAACCAACCATTTCGCCGGAGGCCAGTTTTGGCAAAATGCGTTTTTTCAGGGCTTCCTGGCCGAACGCATGAATCGGGTGAATAACCAGTGAGGATTGAACGCTCAAGGCGGAGCGATAGGCAGAGTCAACACGCTCTACCTCACGGGCGATCAATCCGTAACAGACGTGGCTCAGACCCGGACCGCCATACTCTTCTGGCAGAGTGGCCCCAAGCATGCCCAGCTCACCCATATCGGTGAAGATGCTGCGGTCGAACGTTTCATGACGGTTGGCCTCGGTGATGCCTGGCATCAGGCTCTTGTCACAGAAGCTGCGAATGCTGTCCCGAACCTGGCGTTCGGTTTCATCCAATTGTTTGTCAAACTGCAGCAGGTCGTCCCAAGGTGCGGAAGCCATGTTATTTCTCCTCAGTAAAATCAGTTGTTAATTCGTTCGATCACAGCGGCAATGCTCGTCCAATTTGGGTTCAGCCGATAATCTAGGGCGCCCGGGGATAAAATCTCTGACTGCTTTGCCGTTTGTGCTAGCATAGTTTCATCAAGCGAAATTTAGTTTTGTATTAGATGTACAAAAAGACTAATCCGGGTGTGTGTGAAATGCAAGCAGACACCGTCTCCGACGTCGCAACTATGACATCGACAGAGTAGGCATAAGAGCTGCCGATCACTGGCAATTACCTTTGGCCGACAATGTAAAATATAGTGCACTAGAGAAGATGGGCGTGTCGTTTTAGGGTGAATTTGTGGTACTTGGATTCATCACCTATTAAAGTGCTGCATGTTATGCATTTATGGAATTTATACCCCGGGACATGGAATCAGGCGACGTTGTTGGAGGGCGCCACATTATGTCAAAAGAAAAAACGACCTCACCGGAACTTATGGCTGCATCAGGTGATGACGAACCACTTAAGCCAGAGAAAGATCGCAAGTTCGTCGAGGCGCTGTCTCGTGGTTTGGATGTGTTGCGCGCTTTCGGTCAAGGCTCGGCGATCCTTGGCAACCAAGATATTGCGCGGCTTACCGATCTGCCAAAGCCAACAGTGTCTCGAATGACCTACACTCTGACCAAGCTCGGATACTTGAGTTACAACACTCAGCTGGAAAAATACCAGCTCAGTTCGGGTGTGTTGGCGCTGGGCTATGCCTATGTTTCCAATTTGAAAGTTCGCCAGCTGGCCAAGCCCTACATGGATGAGTTTGCCCGTCAAACTAACATGTCGATTGGCCTTACGTGCCGTGATCGCCTGCACATGATCTACGTGGAAAACCGCTTGCCCCCGGAAGCTTCGTTGCTGCGTATGGATATCGGCGTCAAGCTGCCAATGGCGACGACGTCTGCAGGTCGTGCTTACTATTGCGCCATTTCAGAGAAAGGACGCAAAGTTCTTGATGACGCCATGGCCCTGAAGTATGGGCCCGAATCCTGGCCTGAGAAAAAAGAGGGGCTGGAACGCACCATGGAGGATTACAAGAAGTATGGTTTTTGCCTTTCGCTTGGCGAATGGGACCGAAATATCAACTCTGCAGGCGTACCCGTTCACCTGCAAGATGGCACCATCATGACGCTGACCTGTGCCTCGCCTTCCTATTTGGTTCCGGCTGAAAAACTCCGTGATTCAATTGCTCACCAGCTCGCGATGCTGGCAAGCGATATTGAATCGCTGGGCGTTTAAATCGGTGTTGGAGCGCTACAGTTCCTGATTCCCCGGGTTTCATGATAAAACCGTAGAATTCGTTCTGCGGTTTTTTTGTGTCTGGGTTTTAATTGGTGGTTGAAACCCGGATAGAACTTGTATTAAATCGTATCTATGTTTCGCTTGTTAAAACTAAATTTCATATATGGCGAGGAAGAGATTATGTCTGAGGTCGTAACTTACAGTCGTGAAGGTAGTGTTGGTGTGATTGCCGTGAATTACCCGCCGGTCAACGCTCTCAGCCATGCGGTGCGTTCGGGCTTGGTCGCTGCACTTGAACAGGGGCAAAAGGACTCTGAAACCAAGGTACTTTTGCTAGTGTGTGAAGGCCGTACTTTTATAGCGGGTGCTGACATTCGTGAATTTGGTAAACCCATGCAGGAGCCAAGCCTGCCTGTGGTGGTTGAGCAATTCGAAAACAGCGGCAAACCTCTGGTTGCCGCTATCCACGGTACCGCGCTCGGTGGCGGGCTGGAAACGGCTCTTGGTTGCCATTATCGGGTTGCACTGAGCAGCGCCAAAGTTGGTTTGCCGGAAGTAAAACTTGGCTTGCTGCCAGGTGCCGGCGGTACTCAACGTTTGCCGCGCCTGGCCGGTGCGCAAAAAGCGTTGGAAATGATTACGTCGGGTGAGTTTGTTGGCGCCAAAGACGCCTTGGCGTTTGGCATTGTAGATGCCGTTGATGATGGTACTGACGTGAAAGCCGCAGGCTTGGCTTATGCAAAGCAGATCGCCGATGAAGACAAGCCCGTGCGTCGGGTTCGGGATCTGACAGACAAAATTGCCGCCGACAAAGATAGTGATATTTTTGAGCAGTTCCGTGCCACCCTGCAGAAAAAGGCCCGCGGTCAGTTTTCGCCGTTTAAATGCGTAGACGCCATTGAAGCGGCGTTTAACCTGCCATTCCCTGAAGGCGTAAAGCGCGAACGTGAACTGTTTATGGAGTGCATGGATTCTCCCCAGCGCGGAGGCCTGATCCATTCCTTTTTCGCAGAACGTGAGGTTTCCAAGGTTAAAGGGCTGTCGAAGGATACGCCGGTACGCGATGTGAAGAGCGTCGGTATCATTGGCGCTGGCACCATGGGTGGTGGCATCGCCATGAACTTCGCCAACGTGGGCATTCCCGTGACCATCGTGGAAATGAAGCAGGAAGCTCTGGACAAAGGGTTGGGCATTATTCGCAAGAACTATGAAAGCTCTGCGAAGAAGGGGCGTATTACCCAGCAGCAGGTGGAAGACCGGATGGCGCTGGTCACCGGCAGCCTGAACTATGACGATTTCAACGACGTGGATCTGGTTATTGAGGCGGTGTTTGAAAACATGGCCGTTAAGAAAGAGATCTTTGGGAAGCTTGATGGCGTCTGTAAGCCCGGAGCCATTCTGGCGTCCAACACCTCTACGCTGGATATCGATGAGATTGCGTCTGCCACCAAGCGTCCGGAAGACGTTGTGGGTATGCACTTCTTTAGTCCCGCCAACGTGATGAGGCTGCTGGAGAATGTTCGCGGTAGCAAGACCTCTGACGAGGTAAAAGCGACCGTGATGGCCGTCGCCAAGAAGATTAAGAAGGTGGGTGTGCTGGTTGGCAACTGCCACGGTTTTGTGGGCAACCGCATGCTGCACAAGCGCGGCGCCGAAGCCATGGCGTTGGTTAATGAAGGCGCCACGCCACAACAGGTTGATAAGGTGCTGACAGATTTGGGTTATCCCATGGGGCAGTTTGCCATGTCGGATCTGGCGGGTATTGATGTGGGTTATCGCATTCGCGAAGAGCTTCGTAATGCAGGTGAAAACGTAGCGCCCAGCTGGATGGATAAGCTTGCGGAGCAGAATCGCTTTGGTCAGAAAACCATGGCGGGTGTTTACAAGTATGAGGAAGGCAGCCGCAAGCCTATTCCGGATCCTGAGGTAGAGCGGATTATTGAGGATTTCCGTAAGGAGCAGGGTATCGACTCCCGTGAAATTACGGATCAGGAGATTCTTGAGCGCTGCATGTATGTGATGGTGAATGAGGCGGCCAAGATTTTGGAAGAAGGCATTGCTGATCGGGCTCTGGATATTGATGTGGTCTGGATTTATGGCTATGGCTTCCCGGCTTATCGTGGTGGGCCTATGTTCTGGGCGGATCAGATTGGTCTGGATTCGATTCTGGCAGCTGTGGAGAAGTATCACGGTGATGTGGGTGGTGCGCAGTGGGAGCCTGCTCCGCTGTTGAAGCAATTGGTTGCTGATGGAAAGACATTTGGCGACTTGTAAGGCCGTTATCGGCTGGCCTCTTTGTCTGGTGCATTGAGGCTGGCCCGATATGGGTTGCTTTTTCTTCTGGAAAAACAACTCGCTTCGCTCAGACATTTTTTTCCGGCAGAAAAAGCAACCCACACCGAGCCGAATCAAACGGTTCAGGTACCGCTAGGCCACTGAATTCTGAGTGGTAAGTACACCATTTTATTTCGAGGTCACTTTTATGTCAGACGCAGTTATTGTTTCTACGGCCCGCACCGGTCTTGGTAAGTCTTTCCGGGGTGCTTTGAACAACACCCACAGTGTGGATATTGCAGGACATGTGATTCAGCATGCGGTTGCGCGTGCGGGTATTGATCCGGCTATTGTTGAGGATGTGATTCTTGGTGCGACCTTCCACGAAGGCGCTCAGGGCAAGAACATGGCGCGCCTGGCGGCTATTCGTGCTGGGTTGCCGGTGACGACGGCGGGGATGTCTATTAACCGTTTTTGCAGTTCCGGTCTGCAGTCTATCGCTATTGCTGCGCAGCGTGTGGTATCCGAGAAGGTGCCGGCGATGGTAGCTGGTGGTGTGGAGTCTATTTCTCTGGTGCAGAACGATAAGCTCAACAGCTTTCATGCTAGGAATGAGTGGCTGATGAAGCACAAGCCTGAATTATACCTCTCGATGATTGAGACGGCAGATATCGTCGCCCAGCGTTATAACGTGAGCCGTGAGTCTCAGGACGAGTACGCCCTGATTTCCCAACAGCGCACGGCTGCGGCCCAGGAAGCGGGCAAGTTTGACGATGAAATTGTGCCCTTCGACGCCACCATGATGGTGAAGGATAAGGAAACCGGCGACGTTAGCCAGAAAGACGTCACGCTGACTCGCGATGAGTGCAATCGCCCGAACACTACGCTTGAGGGTCTTCAGGGGTTGAACGCGGTGCGTGGAGAGGGCAATTTTGTGACCGCCGGCAATGCCAGTCAGTTGTCTGACGGTGCCTCGGTTTGCACGGTGATGAACAGTACCTATGCCGAGAAAAATAACATCGAGCCCATGGGTATCTTCCGTGGCTTTGCGGTAGCCGGGTGCGAGCCGGATGAGATGGGCATTGGCCCGGTGTTCGCCATTCCTCGTTTGCTGGAGCGTAACGGGCTGACCATGGATGACATTGATCTGTGGGAGCTGAATGAAGCCTTTGCGTCTCAGGTGGTTTACTGCCGAGATCGTTTGGGTATTCCCATGGAAAAGCTGAACGTGAACGGTGGCTCTATTTCGATTGGTCATCCTTACGGTGTTACTGGGTCTCGTCTTGCCGGCCATGCCTTGATTGAAGGCAAGCGCCGTGGTGCGAAATACGTGGTGGTTACCATGTGTATTGGTGGCGGTCAGGGGGCTGCAGGCCTGTTTGAAGTGGTTTAGAGCTCCTGCGACAGCCGAGTTTTATCGCGCGGTCATTAGCACCCAATACGCACAACGAACATCGGAAAGAAATCATGAAAACCCGAATTACAGAATTGTTTGGTATCCGCCACCCGATTATTCAGGGTGGTATGCACCATGTTGGTTATGCCCAGATGGCTGCGGCCGTCTCCAATGCCGGTGGCCTGGGTATTATCACCGGGCTTACGCAGCCAACGCCGGAAGATCTGGCGAAGGAAATTGCCCGGTGCCATGAAATGACTGACAAACCCTTTGGCGTGAATCTTACCTTTTTGCCTTCATTCAATGCGCCTCCTTACCCTGAATATATCGATGCGATCATTGAGGGCGGGGTAAAAGCCGTTGAAACCGCAGGTCGCAGCCCCGAAAAATACATGGCGCAGCTTAAGGCTGCCGGTATCAAAGTTATTCATAAATGCACTTCTGTACGCCACGCTCTGAAGGCGGAAAGGATTGGCTGTGATGCGGTCAGTGTTGATGGCTTCGAGTGTGCTGGACACCCAGGTGAAGACGATATACCGAACTTTATTCTACTGCCCCGAGCGGCGGAAGAACTGACGATTCCATTTGTTGCGTCTGGCGGCATGGCCGATGGCCGCAGTCTGATTGCGGCTATGGCTCTGGGCGCAGAAGGCATGAATATGGGCACGCGTTTTATGGCCACAAAAGACGCCCCCATTCATGACAATGTAAAGCAAGCCATTGTCGAGGCTGACGAGCTGCAAACCCGCCTGATTATGCGCAACCTGCGCAACACAGAACGGGTGTTGAACAACGCCGCTGTGGCGGAAATTATCCGTATTGAAAAAGAGCAAGGTGAGGCCGAAACCATTGACGATATTCGCCATCTGGTGACGGGCGTTAAAGGCCGTCTGGTGCTGCAAGAAGGCAAAATGGACGAAGCGGCCTGGAGCTGCGGCATGGTGGCTGGGCTAATCAACGATATCCCCACCTGCGACGAGCTGATTCAGCGCATCATGGCCGATGCCGAGTCTATTGTTCGTCAGCGCTTGGCGGGCTTTCTGGATGCTTGAGGCCGCAATATCGTTTGAGATAAGGGGGCTGTCTGGCCCCTTCAGACACGCTTTCAAGAAACTGCACCCCCCTTGTAAGTTCTGCAAACGCATTCCTATGGCGCCCGCCATGTCCCGCTCCTATGTTTGTGACGGAACGACCTAGTCAATCCGATATAAAACACAATAAAAGGACGGAGCCATGGCTCGATTCATCTTGACCCTATTCGGGGTTGCTACCTTATTTTTCTCAACTGCTCACGCAGCGTATGCTGATACCGACGAGGTATACGGGCTTGCACAGGGCTGCTTTGCCGTTCAGTCATCTCATAACGACCGCTTCATGCGCCGGTATCAGACCAATGGCACCATTAACGGTGGCTGGAGCTTTGATTTCAGTGGAGCCAGCCCAGACGACGCTGCCCAGTTCTATTTGAAGCCCAGCGGGCTTGGCACCTTTATGATGCGTGACCAAGGCGGCCGGTTTCTGGATACTCGCTTCCCGGCGGATATCACCGCAGGCAACGTGCCTGCCCAACACGCTAACTGGCGTATCGACGAGCGCATGGAGAGTGGGGATCAACAGTTCCGGTTCACCAGTTTGTCTTTGAATCGTACGTTAAGGCACAACTGGAACAGCCGTGGCATCTATTTTATTGATTTACTGAACCCCAGTAACAGAGACAGCGAAGCCTGGTTCCGGCTTGTTCCTGCACAAAACTGCGAAGATTTTCCCGAAGCAGAGGTGAACATTGCCGGGGACCTTGAGCCACTTGAAGGCAATGCCAGCGAACCGGTGCGCGGCTCCATTGATGCACACACCCATATCACCTCCTACGAGTTCATGGGCGGTACCATGATGGCAGGCTCGCCCTTTCATCCCTTTGGTGTCACCAAAGCGCTTGCAGATAGCTCGAACGTTCACGGCCCCAATGGCACTCTGGATGTGATCGGCAACCTGATGGGATTCAACGATATCAACTTCCGCTATAACACCGCAGTCTGGCCAGACTTCCCCTTCTGGCCCAATCATCAGAGCTTGTCCCATACCGGCTACTACTACCGTTGGATTGAGCGGGCCTTTCTGGGTGGTCAGAAAATGATGGTGACCCATCTCGTGGAAAACGAGGTGTTGTGTAACCTGCAATCCACCCTGTTGCCACAGAGCTGGGGTGGAACCAACAGTTGCAACACCATGGGTAGTATCGATCTTCAGATCCTTCGGTTACATGAAATGCAGGCGTATACAGATGCTCAGGCTGGCGGGCCGGGTAAAGGCTTCTTCCAATTGGTTAGTACGCCCGATGAGGCCAGGCAGGTTATTGCCGATGGCAAGATGGCGATTATGTTGGGTATCGAAGCCTCCGAGCTCTTTAACTGTGGCCTGAAGGATCAAACCTGCTCCCAGGCGTATGTTGGCGCTCAGCTGCAAAAATATCATGACCTTGGCGTTCGCGCGGTTTATCCCATCCATCGGTTTGATAATCAGTTCGGGGGCGCGAGAATCGAAAGCGGGCTGATTAACGTGGGCAATAACCTCTCAACCGGGCGGTATTTCTCTACCAGTGCTTGCGGCGATGAAACCCAAGGCCAAATGATGTACAACGATTTGGGGCTGTTTGGGCTTGAGGCATTGTTGGGGATCACGGGCTCCACCGATTACGATGAAACAACCGACCAGTGCAACAACCGTGGCCTGACCGATCTTGGGATTTATCTGGTAAACCAGATGATGGATATGGGCATGATCATCGAGGTGGATCATATGTCCCAGCACAGCCATGAAGCGGTACTCGATATTGCAGAGGCGCGAGAATACTCCGGGCTTATTTCCGGCCACAGCCACATGCATGCAGGCGCGAACGGAACCGTGCACCCAAATGCCACTCGGATCGCAGAGCTCGGCGGTATCCTGGCGCCATACAGCAGTAATGCAGACATTATTGGCGGTGCCATTAGTGGCTTTTTGGACAAGGTGGAAGCCACGAATTATCTGCCCGGTGTCACGTTTTCTACCGACATGAGCGGGATTGGCAATCAGCCCGGGCCGCGTGAAAGTGCGGCTGCACAACCGCTGGAATATCCGTTTACCACAGAACTGGGTCTAACGGTGAATAAACAGGTTACAGGTAATCGGAGCTTTGACCTGAACACAGATGGCATGGCGCATTACGGGCTTATTGCGGACCATATTCAGGATATCCGCGAGCGCACACCTGTGCGTATTTACGAATCGGTGATGAATTCTGCCGAGGCGTATCTGCAGATGTGGGAGCGTGCCCGTGCCAATTCTAATCGCGAGTTTGTGAACCCACTGCCAGATTACGTAACGGTCTATAACCGGGGCAAAGGAACCTGCCTTGATGTTCCGGGGAATGACGACGGCGTGAATAGCAGCGCCTGGGTTGACCATTATGCGTGTCAGCCTTTGGCTAGAGATCAACGCTGGTTATTCGATCCCATTTTGGGAACCTTCGCTAACCAAGTCGGCGATAACGTCTTGTGCCTGGACAATAATGGCAGACCTTGGAATAACGGTTACCCCAATCTGCAAGTCTGTGATGGTAGTGCCCGGCAAAACTGGCAGTATTCTGACCAACGCATAACCAACGCCGGCAGCAATAGCCATTCCCTTGATGCTTACCGCAGTGGCTGGGTCGGTTTTTGGCAGTCCCATGATGGTGCAAACCAGCAGTGGGAACTGCACATGGAATCCGCAAGCGGGCGCTGGGCAGAGTATCGCAGCGCCAAGACTGGCTTGTGCCTGACAGCGAGCAGCGCAGGGGCAACACTAAATCTGGCTGCGTGCTCGGGCACAGCTGCGCAACGTTGGCAGTGGCAGCCGACCCAAGGATTGCTGCGCTCCGGCCTCGATCCCAGTCTTTGTGTTTCCAGTGCGCCTCAAACCAGCAACGACACACCGCTGAACCTTGCGCAATGCAGCGGCAGTGGCGCCCAGATGTTCGAGCGCCACGCCGACAGGTCATTTCGGTTGCAGCAAGATAACAGTTACGCCGTGGATGCGGCCGGCACAGAACTGGTGATGTATCAGCACCACGGCGGTAGTAACCAGCGCTGGGTAGCGACACTCCCGCAGTAAACGCTAAACAAGCCATAGCTTCTGACGCGCCGGCAAACTGGTCAATGCGAAACCGCCGTATTTTCTCCTATACTTGATAGAACACAATAATAATATCAATCGTGGAGAGTTCCGCTGTGCTCACGCTCACTGGGTTTGGTTTGGGGTGTCTGGTTTCTCTGTTCGTGGTTTCCTGGCGAGATTTTCGTCACTTGCTGGTCGGCAAGGTTTTTATCTTGATGATCATCACATCAGGTGCATATCTGATAGACCCGCTTGCGCCGGCTGACTGGCGTTGGGTTACCTCCGATCTTCAAACTGCGCTGCCCGCTCTATTTTGGGTTCTTTGCCAACTGGTTTTTGCCGCCCGGCCACAACTGATGAGCATTTGGGGGGGCATGGCTTTATACAGCTTTGCGGTTCCCGTATTTTCTCGCCCCTTCATAGAAACAGGAAGCTGGCCGGAATGGGGTGTTTTTCTCGGGTGGGAACTCGGAAAGTGGTTTGAGTACGCGGTGGTGCTACATGGCGTCATGTACGTGATTCATCACTGGCGCGACGATCTGGTCGAAACCCGTCGACAAGCCCGTTTGGCGTTTCTTCTTGTTCTAGGCAGTGCCGTTGGCGTGGCAACCATCAGCCTGAACTTCGGTATTTACCATGAGGTCACCCGAGGCATGATTGTTGGTATGGCGGCATTGGCGATACTGTTTTGTGTCGTTTCATCGCGTGAAGGCTTGCTGGAATTGGCGCCACAGGAAAGCCCGCTTGGGGAGTTGCAGCCGCCAGAGCAGGATTTGCGGGTTGCGGATAAATTACCACGCCAGATTGACAGTGATGACGCGAAAAAACTGGCAGACCTTATGGCCGATGGCTTCTACAAGCAGGAGAAACTGACACTCAAGCAGCTTGCGGAGGCTATTGGTATTCCTGAATACAGGGCTCGCCGCTTGATTAATCAAACGCTGGGTTACCGTAATTTCAATGACTACATTAATCAGCTGCGGATTGCGGAGGCATCCAATCGTTTGGTTGCTACACCAGACGAGCCTATTTTGAATATTTCCCTGGATGTGGGATATCGCACCCTGAGTTCTTTCAATCGCGCCTTCCGGGATATTATGGACACTACGCCTACGGCCTACCGGCAGGCTAGGAGTGCAGATGTCGGGGAGCAGACATTGTGCTCCCCAACTTGAGAGGCTTTGGCCTACGCAGATGCACGCACCGGCGGAACTGCGCACGTTTACCAATACCTCATCATAATGATCATTCGGGTTTCAATGCTAAAACTGATGCGGCTTTATTCGACGACCACAAAGGATAAGGAATACCCGACAGTCGATTGATCATAAACGCATGCACAAGTAGCACGAATACGCCGGCCATCAAGATGGGTAGTTGCGACGGGTTTGGCATAAGGCCGAGTGACACAATGAGTGCCGTGGCGCCGGCCGGTGGGTGAGCAACGTTCAGCAGAACCATCAAGCAGCTAGTCAGTCCTAAAGACACAGCGGCAGCGCCCACCCGGGGCAAATCCACATTCGTTACAAAGGCAGATGCGGCATCTTGCAGACCGAACAGATAGAGCGAAAGCAACCCCATCAGAGCGCCAATTAGGTGCCCGCACAGGGTGTTTTTGGGAGAGGCCGGTTGGGCGAGAGGTACGTAAAAAAGAATGAACGCGGTAGCGCCTAGCAGCCTGTCGGACTTGCACCTGACAGACAGCGTTTAAAGTGATCTT
>NZ_JBQDKB010000076.1:0-18033 GCF_052094685.1 Marinobacter sp. | reverse complement strand
CAAGATACCGCTCGCCTAGCTGAACGCAGGCTTCAAGAATAACTCCTTCGAGTGGTTCCTGAGAGGTTCGGCCTCCAATATTAACGAAGCTTGTCGCTAACTGGCTTCCTGCGGCCTCGCGGACTTGAGTAAGATCAGCATCTTCCCGGACTGACTGCTCCAATTTTCCCACCCACTGCACCTCCAGCGACAGAGCCGATTCTTATAACAATTATTCCGCATGAAACACCACCGACACCTGAGGTCTTCCACTCCTGCACAATACTCTTGGACGAAAACCTGCAATACAAGTGCAGCCCCATAACAAGACCGATTGGGACACTGGAAAAGATATCGAGATTGAATATATTACCAGTGCTGATTACATAAAACCGAATATAGGCAGATGATATTAAAGGTTATTTCTGCGATCATATTTTCAGTTGTTTAGCAGGTAGATTAATTTGCTAAAGCCCGAATCAGGTCAAACTAGCTCATTTTGATAAGCGCATTTGCGATAAGTACGTTCGCAACCATCATGTAAAGAAAAAGCGTTGGCGCCATTACCCAAACTTGCCAGAGCCTAGGTAAACGAACACTCGGATCTCCAAGCAGCGATGCTCTTTGCTTAAAAAAGGAACCCGGGAAACTTCGCAGTAAGAGGTAAGCAAATACGTTACTACTTCTGAAAAACCGGCCGATCACCCGGCCCTGCCAGAACATTCGGGAAGTTGCGATTCCTCCCGAGTCTGTGGCGACGCGATCTTCAATTAGAGCCACGTATCGAAACCCAATAGTGACAATAATAGGAAGCGGTATCAGCCCCAAGAAAAGGCTGCAATAGCCGATGTATGCCAAGATGACTATGGTACCTTCAGTCACCGTTTCGTACCTCATATATCAACTGGCCGAAGTCGGCGCCTGCATTTCCAACCACCTGCCCGCCGACCGCACCGCCTATGCCTGCGGCCACAATCCCGCATGCGATACCACCAATGCCCCCAGTGCCAATTCCGACAACCGTACAGAGCACCGGTGCAACAGATGCCCCAAAGGAACCTCCTATAACGGATCCGACTAAACGCGCAGATTCGGTATGGCTAACTTGCTCGCATCGCTCAGATCGGCCGACAGCGCACGCTTCGTAGATTTTGTACCCTGTGAGACCAACATCCAGTGCAATGGCTAAACGCCCCCCTTTTTCAATGAAGCCGCCAGCTTTAGAAACTTTCGTGTAATTCGTCCCATAACCCGGGATGCCACCCACCCCACTTTTTCGCCAATCATTCACAATACTCTTGGAGGACAGCCCCAGCGCCCGTTTGAGTTTCGCATTATCATCCAATGACATCCCTTTTCTTGCCACTTTACCAAGCGCAAAATCTAGCTTAGTAAACAGCCGCTGTCGCTGCTCAAAAAACTCCGGATGACTGAGTGTTCCATGCCTTCGAAAGGTGTCTTGATGCAGGACTTCAAGCTCTTTCAGCGTGGCACTAATACTCTTGATTTGCTGGCCAATCATTGTCGCACCCACGCCAAGACCGGTGGCGGCGCTAGACGTCATTACTTCCAGCAGATCGTAATGATCGACAACAAACTGAGCCTCTTGCTCACTGAGCTTGTGAACTTCTTGATTTACCTGTTGAGCAACCTGCATCAGGTCATTTTCTTCTGTCGTGCATTCAAGGCTTTTCGGGTCGGCGACGACAATCATTTCCCCGGGTATAGCCTAGCTAAACATCAGCCCCCAATAATCACCGAACCAGAACCAATCGTCACACCACCACAGGTAATCGCACTCCCAGTTATAGCCGCAGGCTGTCCGTTAATCATCACGGTGCTAGAACCGCCAGCAATGGCACGAGGGTGCGGGGGATGCAGGGGCTTGGAATGAATCGCCAGCGGGTCGCCCAACCGGGCTACGGGCTTGCCATCAACCAGAACATCGGGGGAGCCGGCCAATACCGGCGTAGGCGGGAAACCTTCGTGATCGGAGCCTAAGTCTCCGAGAAGCACAATAGCTTTACTCATGTCGCATCCTTTGCGTCGTTTTCGTCCTTGTTAGCGCATCATAGCATCTGCTGTATGGTTTCGTACTCACGGTCAATTTTAACGCGGGAATCATCTGCCAGAAACGCCGCAATCTTTTTGCCCATCAGTGGCACATCGCAACGCACGTTCAGAGTCACGTGATTGGTGCAGGATTCTGCTGTGCCTTCCAGCTTCATCATGCCTTTGATCTTCGCTGGCACGCCTTCAATGTGCACGCGAAATTCACAGTGCCACTCGCCGTCGCTCTTGCGAAACCAGTGCTCTTCCTGCCTTATTTGATTCCATTCCCGGTGGAAGCTGGCGAGTATGCCTGGCACTTCTGCGGAAGTGGTCATCTGCCGTTCAACAACCAGCTTTGCAGAAGCATCGTCCTTTTCCAGCTCGGCCACACGCACATTCCGCGCGCCTAGAAGGGTATTTTTCTCAAGGATGTGGTCCTTATCGAAGAAGGCTCCAAGCACTCGCCCGATGCCAGCCTGGTAAGGGTGTGTTAGTTGAAACTCCATATAAATCAGCCTTTGTTTAGTGATGGCGGGATTTTGGGACGAGAGAAAGCTGCGCGCATTGGCCTGCCGGTCAGCGCACGTTGGCACAGTAGTCAGCAAGCGCTGTTAACTGTATCATCCTTAAGGGTTAACAGCCGCCAAATTATCACTCCAAAACCTTCACCTTCTCGGAGAGCCAATATGCGCAATGCCGACCTCGTAGCCCGCGATCTCAAGTCTGTGTGGCACCCTTGCACTCAAATGAAAGATCACGAAACCCTACCCCTCATCCCGATAAAAAGCGGCAAAGGCGTATGGCTCAAGGATTTTGAAGAAAACCAATATATTGATGCCGTCAGCTCTTGGTGGGTGAACCTTTTTGGCCATGCTAACCCGAGAATCAACGCAGCTATTCAGGAACAGATCGGTACGCTGGAGCACGCTATGTTGGCGGGTTTCACCCACGAACCGGTGGTCAACCTGTCGGAGCGTTTGATCGAAGTCACCCCTCCGGGCCTGAACAAATGTTTCTACGCAGATAATGGTTCTTCTGCCATCGAAGCTGCCCTGAAGATGAGTTATCACTTCTGGAAAAACCTGGGTAAACCCAACAAGAAAAATTTTGTGAATTTGGGTAACAGTTATCACGGTGAAACTCTGGGGGCTCTGGCACTGGGTGACGTTGCGCTTTACAAAGACACCTACCAACCACTACTGATGGAAGTGCTCACCGCTCCCTCACCAGATGCCTACAACAAGGAACCCGGCGAAACCGATGAAGATTATGCCCGTCGCCAGTTTGTAGCTATGGAAGCTCTGTTGGCCGAAAAGCACGAGGAAATCTGCGCCGTGGTGGTGGAGCCAATGATTCAGTGCGCCGGTGGCATGCGCATGCACCACCCGGTTTACCACACGCTTTTGCGTGATGCCTGCAACCGTTACGGCGTGCATTTGATCGCCGACGAAATTGCCGTGGGCTTTGGCCGCACAGGTACCTTGTTCGCCTGTGAACAATCCGGGATCACTCCGGATTTCATGTGCCTTTCCAAGGGCCTGACCGCCGGCTATCTTCCGCTCTCTGTGGTGCTGACCACAGACACTGTCTACAACGGCTTTTACGACGACTACAACACCCTAAAGGCCTTCTTGCACAGCCACAGCTACACCGGCAACGCCATTGGCTGTGCTGTTGCACTGGCAACCTTGGATATCTTCCGGGATGACAATGTTATTGAGAATAATCGAAGGCTCTCTGCATGCATGGCAGACTCGGTTGCCCACCTGGCCGACCACCCGAACGTGGGTGACGTTCGCCAGCATGGCATGACACTGGCGGTGGAAATGGTGAAAGACAAATCTTCCAAAACGCCCTTTCCTTGGCAGGAACGCCGTGGGTTGCGTGTTTATCAGCACTCTCTCACCCGCCAGGCCTTGCTTCGCCCCCTGGGTAATGTGGTTTACTTCATGCCGCCTTACGTCATCAACGAGGATCAGATTCGCCATCTGGCTCAAGTCGCGACGGAAGGCATCGACATCGCCGTTCGAGACTGACCAAGGTAAACACCCATGCGCATCCCCAGAATTTATACCGATTCGCCATTGAGCGAAGGCAACCACGCGGATCTGGACGAGAACGCGGCCCAGCATGTGGGCCGCGTTTTGCGCATGCAGCCAGGGCAAGAGCTCAGGCTGTTCAATGGCGATGGCCAAGACTACCCAGCTACGATTACCAACGCGGGGAAGAAGCGCGTAGAAGTGCTTGTGGGGGCGCCCGAAGCCAATCACACCGAATCGCCGCTACAGATTACGCTTGGCCAAACCCTGTCCAAGGGTGATCGTATGGATTATGCCGTTCAAAAGGCCGTGGAAATGGGGGTCACCTGCATAGTGCCGTTGACCACCGAACGCTGTGAAATAAAGCTTAAAGGCGATCGCGAAGACAAACGCCTGCGCCACTGGCAATCGGTTGCCGTGAGCGCAGCAGAACAATGTGGCCGTGCCCGCGTGCCCGAGATTCTGCCGGTAATGACCCTGGCACAATGGCTGGAGCACAGCCGCGATGCCGATCTGCGTTTGGTATTGCACCATCGTACCGAGCAATCGCTGGAATCCATGGCCAAGCCTGCCCAGGTAGCCCTGATGATTGGCCCGGAAGGTGGCCTAACCGCAGATGAAATTGCCCAAGCGGAGAAGGAAGGTTTCCTACCCGTCGCCCTCGGCCCACGGGTTCTCAGGACAGAAACCGCCCCGGTCGCGGCCATGGCAATTTGTCAGTGGTTGTGGGGGGATATTGGCCGCTAGGCTATATTGCCACCTTGCGGGGTCTTATGAGTCATTGACAGTCACTGGCCATCCAAACATTATCCAACCCGCAGATATAAACAAAAAAGTGAGTGCGAGCCCCGGATGACAAGTTTGCTTACCAACCTAGAATTCTGGCAATACCTCAGTATTCCCGTTATTGCAGCGCTCATTGGCTGGATCACCAACTGGCTAGCCATCAAGATGACTTTCTTCCCGCTGGAGTTCATCGGTAAGCCACCGCTATTGGGCTGGCAGGGCATCATTCCCTCAAAAGCACGAAAGATGGCTGCCATCAGCGTAGATGCCACCATCTCCAAAATCGGCACTGTGCCGGAAATCTTTCAGCAGATTGATCCCAAGGTACTTGCCACTCACATCATCCACTCTGTCGAGCCGCGCATCGAAGAGTATGTAGACGAGATGATGCTCAGAGAGTACCCGACATTTTGGGAGAACCTACCTATTTCCGCCCGGAAGATGGTTTACGACAGAGTTCGTAAATCCACGCCGCAACTGGTGGACAATTTAGTAGACGACATTTCTAACAACATAGAAGACCTGCTCGACATCAAAGGTATGGTCATTGATAGGCTGGCTACTGACAAACAACTGCTGAATCGCATCTTTTTGGAATGCGGCGATGCTGAGTTCAAGTTTATCGTTAACTCCGGTCTCTATTTCGGTTTTCTGTTTGGCCTTATTCAGATGGCTGTTTGGTACAACTACCAAAGCTGGTGGGTACTGCCTTTCTTCGGGTTATTGGTAGGCTGGGCGACCAACTGGATTGCACTGAACGTTATTTTCCGCCCCCTGCATGCTAAGAAAATCGGTCCGCTCTCAATTCAGGGCCTTTTTCTAAAACGGCAGCCCGAGGTGGCCGCATCTTTCTGCCACATAGTGACCCATGAAATACTCACGGTCGGCAATATCATCAACGCCATCATGGAAGGCCCCAAAGGTGATCGCGCCGGCAATATGGTGAAAAAGCACATCAAACCGTTGGTGGACGAAACCGCTGGCATGGGCAAAGCCCTGACCCAGATGGCATTCGGCCCAACAGGGTTCGCCACCCTGAAAAACCAGGTGGGCGAGAAAGCCATCGAGATATCAAAAACCTCCTTTAACAACCCAGTGTTTGAGGCCGACCGGGCCCGCGCCGTTGAATCGATTATGGTGGAGCGGATGATTGCCCTCTCCTCTGAAGAGTTCCAGGATTTACTCCGGCCCTGCTTCCAAGAGGATGAAATCAAGCTGATCCTCGTTGGCGCAACTCTCGGTTTGGTGGCGGGTATATGCCAGCTCGTCTTTGTATTCGGCGGGGCTTTGGTTTAAATAGTTTTCGATTCGCCACGGGTTTAGCCTGTGCAAGCTTGTAGCGGGTCTTTATACTGCGAAGATACGGGCACGTACACTTTCGCGACTGGTTTACCCGGAGGCAACGGATGCCAGGCTTCTTTTCCTGGATTGCAGACTTTTTTACCACAGAAAAACCGTCACCTCCTCCGGTTGCTGAGGCACGGCTATTTAATTCTGCAAAAACGACGGAACCTGACGGTACAGCAGCAGACGAGCAAGGCCTGACCCTGCAACTTGAAGAAAACCTTTTCTGCTGGCTTCTAGACACTGGCCCCTCCAATCTGCGCGCTGAACAAATTTCATCTGACAGCGCGCTGCAGGAACTCGATTACCGCCTCACGCACGACAAAATGGAAGAGCTGCCCAGGCGGCCCATGACCCTGCCCATGCTGATGAGAGCCCTCTCAGATGAGGCAGGCGACCGTCAAAAACTAAGCCAGATTATTCTAGGCGACCCCGCTTTAACCGATCAGATCCTACAGGTTGCGAACAGCCCCTATTTCCGTACCGGGGATCACACCATAGAGTCGGTCGACCAGGCCGTGTTCGTTCTGGGTATGGATGGCATCCGTAATGTGATTGCGGCAGCGGTTATGCGCCCGATGATGGCGGCCCGCAACAGCCGAGAAGCTCTGTTTGCCCAGAGAGCCTGGCGCTGGGGGCTCACATGCGCTCGCGCTGCAGAGTTTATCGCCAAACTGCAAAATGAAGACACCAGCGCACACTTCACCGTTGGGCTGCTACCGGCGCTTGCCTACATCACTATTCGCCGAGAGCTTCAGCAAATATGTCGGGCGCAGCGTGGCGGCGAGCCTGATGTTGTGTTGATTCGCAACGCATTGGCCCGCTACCAGTGGATTGCTTGCCAGCTGATTGCCCGTGAATGGAGCCTGCCGTCCAAATACCATGCGTATCTCATGGCCGTAGAATGCCCGGCACCGGAACAGGAACAAACAGCGCTAAGCGACGGCATGGTGATCGGCAGCCGCGAAGTGTTGCGGCATGCACACCAGCGAAACCTACCAGAGGAAGATCTGGAGAAAATCGTACGTCTTTCCAAAGAACAGACAAACCGCGTGCGAGTAGCCTTGAAAGCTGTTCTTAGCGAGGGCGCTAAGGGTTGACCTCAGAACCCGTCTCCTTTTTCAGCAGAGTTGCAAAATTTGTAGATTCGTTCTCACGCTCACCTTTCAGTAACTCGGCAGGAAACACGGGCGGCAGCCGATCTACCACACGATCCTCATCGTGGCGCACAATTTTCAGCACATCACCCACGGTAATCAAATCCAGGGCCCGCCCCGGCACCAGCTGATCACCCTGCGGACCGGCCAGGGTAAGTACCCCCGCACGAATCAATTTGTCGCTAACACCACGCGTTACTTCTCCTGGCACCCGTAACTGCCTCTCTAGAGCCTCTTGCTGTGGTGCTTTACCGCCCTCACTGAACGGACGGGCGACCAGCCACATCATGGCCAACGCAATTTTTTCCTGCAGCTCCGGTGAAAGCTGAACGTGAGTACGCTTGGAGACAGAACCCGGGTTTTGCAGATAAAACGCCAGGCTTGCTCCCAGCAGCAGAATCATCCAGTTCAGATAGATCCAAATCAGCATGATAATGCCAATCGCAAAACTGGAGTATATAGCCGCGTATTTGGCTGAGCCTGCCACAAAGGAGGCAAACAGTATGCCTGCAGCCTGCCAGGTAATCCCTGCAACCAGGCCGGCGATAAACCCGTAACGCAGTTTTACCCGGGTATTGGGCATGAACACGTAAAAAAACGTGAAAGCACCCACCACAAGGAAGAACGGCATCAAGCGACTGACCAGCAATATCACCGAGCCAAATGGCTCGATAGAAATCATTGTTTGCACAACCGATGACGAAAAGATGGCTGCGCTGACACCCACAGCCGACACCATCAACAGTGGCCCAACCATGATAACGCTCAGATAGTTACTGAATCTTTGGGCTACGGAGCGCATCTCTGGCACCCGCCAGATCATATTGAACGATCGCTCAATTTTCTGCACCAGCGACACCACGGTATAAACCAGCAACGCCAGACCGACAGATCCGAGAACACCCACTTTCATATTGTCTACAAAGCCCAGTATGCGCTCGGCCATTTCAACGCCCTGAGGCCCCATGGGCTGAAAAAACTGGAACAAAAAAGGCTCCATGCGTTCGTGCACACCCAAGGCTTTAAGCACCGAAAAGCTCAGAGCCAGCAGCGGCACAATACTAAGCAGCGTGGTGTACACCAGGCTCATGGCATGCAGGGTTAGCTGGCCACTGATCACATCGCGGATCAGCGCATAAACGGAGCGTGCTACCTTGTATAGCCAAGTCCAAGGCCAGTTTTTGGGCGGGTTAGGGTTGGCCAGTATCCAGGTTTCAACCGCCTGAAGCCGTTCTTTAACTTGAAAAGAAGCCACTTAACATCCTGTTGTACGGGAGCCATGGGGTTATCCAAAGCTCGGATTCGGTTTCGTCCAGTATGGCTTAAATTTCAGGAAGGTGAAAAGCAAGCAGGGGATTTTCCCGCCTGCCCTCCCACCCGGCTCACCAGGAAACAGACTTATCAGAGCCGCGCTTGATGATAGGGGTTTCACCTTCCCAAGTGGCTAGGCCCGAGGCTAGGTCGGTCAGCGACAGCTGAACGTAGTACTCCACCTGCAACTCTTTGCCTACTTTATGATTACGCTGCAGAATTTTGCCCGAAAGACTCAGATCCGGCGCCTGAAGTGTGCCTTTTTTCTGCACACCTGACTGGTCAAACTCTTCAGAATCACGCAGTTCTCGGGCCTTCATTGTCATTTCATCTTCGGCACCGTTGAGACCTACCGCTGTCGTAGTCACTACCTTCCCTGAACGTAGCAAGGAAACACGAATTTTTTTGGTGAGCTGGTCGGTATCAATACGCTGCATGGTGTCGTTGGTAATGCGGCTGACCACCATAATGGAACGGCCACCATTGGGGTTATTCACTGCACCACTGGCGAGCATATCTTCAACAGCATCGGTGGCGGCTTTCTCAAAATCCCGATAATCCATAGTCATGGCAATCGGGCCATCGTCTGCGGCCGGGTCGATGTAGCGGTTAGGCGCGGCACAGCCGGCAAGAACAGCAAGGCTTACAGAAATCGTAACGGCGCGAATCAACATAGGGTTTTCCTTTTATTTGGGTTCACGAAGATGTAGCTGAAAACTTGTCACGCGCTCATGGGGCGCCGTGGCCGTGAAATAGCGGGTTTGTCCGGTCAGAAGCGTTGCCTTCCGGTAGCCTTCGCCAACACCTTTAACCAACATGCCATTGGCATCAAACCAGGTCACCTTCCATGCCATATCAGCATCCGACCTTGCCTCCACCGCAAATTGTACTTGCAGGAGACTGCCGCCACCTGGCTGATCCTCTCGCGCCTGAAAGAGCTCGGTAACCTCCGCAGCGTAGATAATGTCCGGATCTACCTTCAGCTCCTGTCTATCGATCAAAGAGCTGCTGGTTTCGGGCGGCGTAGCACAGCCCGCCAAGCTTAGTACCAGCGAACTAAGTACCAGCAGGCTGGCGAACAATAACGTTTTCATAGTATATGTCCCGTCGTTTTAGTGTGTTGTGTTGGTTATCGACTACTCGAAACTTGGGCCGGCGCGTCGGAGCGCTCTGGCAACCGCGCAAAAGTGGCTGTACTCGCCCCTTGCAAATCCATGGTTATCACCGTAACTGGGGCCAACCTCGTAGGCCGTTTAACGTACACAAGGGTGAAGGGCTGTTGTGGTATGTCTACATCACCCAAGATTTCACCCCGGTTGTCCAGCAGCGTTACTATTCCGTTCTCTGGGCGATCCATCCGCGCAGCCTGCCAATGATTGGGCATCGCCTGCCAGCCCCGTAAATCAGCGTGAGTCGTTGCGGCGGTGAACACTAAAGCGCCCAACTGACCTATCGCGCCAAACTGCTCCGCCACTTCCCTTTGCAAAACGGCCTTAATAACGGCAGACGATACTGCTCTGGTAAGCACACCGGCAAAGCGCTCTTTCATTTCAGTACGAATCACCGTGCCCATATCAGAGATTTTTTCGGTGTGAATAACCTCTCCGACATCATTCACCATGCCGATATCACCTGGCACGGCAGCTCGCTCAGTGTATTTCGGCAGTGCGATGCCAAAATACACAAACGATGGCCTCCCTTGGCGCGCGAGCAACAAGGGGACCTCAAAACGGGATTCTTGAAGGGCCGGCCCTAATCCATTCTCATACACCACCCAAACTTGCGGCGGCAACGTTGCCAAACTTTGTTTGCCTGATGCGAGGCTTGTTGCCAAATCTGCATCGGCTTTTAGCACAGTGCTCTCAGGTTTCATCTGAGCCACGCGCTTAAGCGACGTAGCCGCCCGCTCATAGTCGCTGCCACCTGTGGCGTTTGCCAAAAAGTAGAGGCCATGCAGATAGGTACTTGAGGGAACGATAAAATCGGGATAAACAGACCAGTTAGACGCTTCACCATAGTGATTGGAAACCGCCGTCTGAAAGTCCTCGTTTCGAAGGCTATTACGTACGATGGAAGCGTTGCCTCCCTTAGTCTGCGCTTCCTTTTTTAGTGCAGCCTGCTGTTCCGAAATCTCTTTTTGGAAGTAATCAACCGCACGTCGGGTGCGCTCATTGGCCCGATTAAACTCAATACGAGCATAATCGCTGTTGCCCGCAGCAAGAAACGCCAGCCCTTTGTAGGTATTGACCAAAACGGCTTCAGACATCAACGCCTCGTAATCACGCTGCGAGTCGTTAACCATCACCGACATAAACCCTTCCGAGGCTTTTTTCAGAAACCCTTCAGTGTCCAGATATTTCATCCCCTCTTCTGCTAGGTCGTATGCCTTTGTAGACTCATCATAGCGACCAGTCAGGCGATACATTTCGCCTTGGTGCAGCAGTTCAAGCAGGTGAGCTTCGGAATCAACAGATTTACCCTCATCTACGTCGAAGCTGACCGTCTGCAGAGCAGAATCATAGTCGCCTGCGGCATAGGCCGCATTGAACGAGGCCAGCTGGTTACGGTGCTGAACCGAGGAACACCCAGAAGCAAAAGCCACCACTGCAAACGCCAGCATCAACCGCTTCAATGCTGTCACACAGTTGCTCCCTGAACCTGCTGTTTGCCGGATTAGCTGTGGCGAAATGGCTGAGCCTCTTTTTTGCATGTATATCCGTTGCTACCTTACCAAAAACGGTTGATGCATTAAGCCAGTTTGCAAGCTTCCTACTTAACTGTAATGAGATTACGCGCCGTAATCTCCACAATCCTCTGTCGCGCTTCTTGGCTGGCCCATGCTGAGTGAGGTGTAACAATCAAATTCGGAATATCACCGGCAAGCAGCGGGTTACCATTGCGGGGTGGCTCTTCGGTCAGCACATCAAACCCGGCACCGGCAATAACGCCCGTTCGTAAGGCGTCGGCAAGGGCCGCCTCATCCACCAAACCGCCACGGCTGGTGTTAATCAACAGTGCATCCGGTTTCATCATCCGTAGCTCACGGGCGCCAATCAGGTTGCGGGTTTCATCGGTAAGAAGGCAGTGCAACGAGAGCACATCCACCTGCGACAAGAGCTCATCCAATGGAAGCCGAGGATAGCCATCTACCTCCCCCGCCGACTGCCCTGGCCGGGCACCCAACAGTATATTCATGCCAAAGGCTTTGGCTCGTTCGGCAACACCCTGCCCAAGGTCGCCATAACCCACAATGCCCAGGGTTCGGCCTTCCAGTTCCATAATCGGGTGGTTCATCAGGCAGAACATATCGCTTTGCGCCCAGCGGCCCGCCCGCACATCCCGGTCGTAATCCAACAGGCGTGTTGCCAGCGCCAACATCAACGCCATGGTGTGCTGCGCCACCGTAGAGCGCCCGTAGTTCGTCACATTCAGCACTTGAATACCGTGATCTCGGGCCGCCTCTTGGTCGATATTGTTGAGGCCGGTGGCTACCACAGCAATGGTTTTCAACTCGGGGCAGTTTTCAAAATGCTCTCGCGTAAGCACAATCTTGTTAACCAGCACCGTATCAAAGCCCCGAATTCGCTCAGATACTTGCTCCTGCGCCGTGGCGTCATGTTTCACCATGCCGCCCGTAGCCTGCTCAAGAGGTGCCAGATCCAAATCATTGCCAAGGGTAGTGGCGTCCAGAAACACAGCTTTCATAGGTTTCTCCTTCATCGATAAACGACGAGATTAAGGTAGACTGAGTTAAACGTCCAAATACGAGAGCAAGAGTCATGGAACACGAATTCTGGCATGAACGTTGGAGCAAAGAACAAATCGGCTTCCACGAAGGCTCTGTGAACAAGTTCCTCTATGATCACTGGCCAGAGCTTTCTGGCGGCGGCACCGAGGGCGTTTTTGTCCCTCTATGCGGCAAAGCCCATGACATGTGGTGGCTGCATGATCGCGGGCATTCCGTTATTGGTGTGGAGCTGAGCGATATCGCCTGTAAGGATTTCTTCGAAGAAGCCGGCGAAAAAGCACTGGTACACCCAAGCGAACCATTCACAACGTTCCAACATGAGAACCTGCAACTCTGGTGCGGCGATTTTTTCCAATTGGTACCAGCCGATCTGAAGCATATTCGCTTAGTGTACGACCGCGCTGCACTTATCGCCCTTCCTCCGTCTATGCGCAAGAACTACGTGGAGCACCTCACGGCGGTCATTCCCGATGGGACAAGAATCCTGCTCATTACGCTGGACTACAACACCAAAATCACCGCGCCGCCATTTAACGTAAGCGATGACGAGGTGCGAGACCTCTATTCTGCCGATTATGAAGTTGAGCACATCCTTACCAACACCCTACCTAGCGACCATCCTTTCACCAAACGCAAAGGCCTAATCGGCGCAACCGAGAGTGTGTTTCGGCTCACTAAACGATAGCTCCACAGCGGTGGCGGTAACATAATTTAATGAACCTTCACCGTTAACTACCTGTCCAAGCTCGTGACCGTGAACTAAGCTCAAATTGAACAGGCCGAAACCCGACACAGATCGAGGCCGGCCAAAACAGTTAATACTTTCCACCCATAACCAAACCGAATCGCCACCATGGCGACCGTAACCGAAACGGGGATACTGCGTGCACTAAAAGCTGAAGAACAGCGAGCGAGGGGCTACCCATGAGCATACTGCAGCAATTCAAAAACCGGTATGAGAGCACCAAAGAAGAAGAGTACAGCCTTGAAGAATATCTTGAGATCTGTAAAAAAGATCCAACGGCCTACTCTACTGCAGCAGAACGATTACTGATTGCCATCGGCGAACCTGAGTTTGTCGATACCTCCCGTGACATTCGCCTGTCACGCATCTTTTCCAATAAAATGATCAAACGATACCCAGAATTTGCCGAGTTCTATGGCATGGAAGACGCTGTGGAGAATATCGTGTCTTTCTTCCGCCATGCGGCCCAGGGCCTGGAAGAAAAGAAACAGATTCTTTATCTGCTCGGGCCGGTTGGTGGCGGTAAATCGTCACTGGCGGAAAAGCTCAAGTCCCTGATGGAGAAAGTGCCCTTTTATGCGATCCAGGGCTCTCCAGTGAACGAATCCCCTCTGGGGCTTTTTGATCCGGCAGAAGATGCTGCCATCCTGGAAGAAGAGTTCGGCATTCCTCCTCGCTATCTCAAATCCATTATGTCGCCTTGGGCGGTCAAGCGTTTGCACGAGTACGGCGGCGACATCAGCCAGTTCCGTGTTGTGAAGAAGTACCCTTCGGTGCTCGATCAGACCGCTGTCTCCAAAACCGAACCGGGGGACGACAATAACCAGGACATTTCCGCGCTCGTCGGCAAGGTAAACATCCGCATGCTGGAGGATTATTCCCAGGATGATCCCGATGCATACAGCTTCAGTGGCGGCCTGTGCAAAGCCAACCAGGGCCTGATGGAGTTTGTGGAGATGTTCAAGGCACCAATCAAGGTGCTGCACCCCTTGCTGACCGCAACCCAAGAAGGCAACTACAACACCACTGAAGGCATGGGTTCAGTGCCCTTTGATGGCGTTATTCTTGCCCACTCCAACGAATCGGAATGGCAAACCTTCCGTAACAACAAGCACAACGAGGCATTTCTCGACCGGGTTTATATCGTCAAAGTGCCCTACTGCGTGCGGGTAACGGAAGAAATTGAAATTTACAAAAAACTGCTGAAAAACAGCTCTCTGGCCGGATCGCCTTGTGCACCGGATACTCTGGACATGCTGGCTCAGTTTTCAGTGCTTTCACGTATTAAAGAGCCTGAAAACTCCAGTATTTTCTCGAAGATGCGGGTTTACGATGGCCAAAACATCAAGGATACCGACCCTAAAGCCAAGTCCATTCAGGAGTACCGGGATGCGGCCGGGGTGAATGAGGGCATGGACGGCTTATCTACCCGATTTGCGTTCAAAATCCTCTCAAAGGTTTTCAACTTTGACACCACCGAAATAGCCGCCAACCCGGTGCACCTGCTGTATGTAATCGAAAAGCAGATCGAGCAAGAACAGTTCGCGCCTGACATTCAGGAGCGCTACCTGCGTTCTATCAAAGAGTTCCTTGCGCCGCACTATGTTCAGTTTATCGGCAAGGAGATCCAGACCGCCTACTTGGAAAGCTACAGTGAGTATGGCCAGAACCTATTTGATCGTTACGTAACCTATGCTGACCTATGGATTCAAGATCAAGAATTCAGGGACCCCGAAACCGGCGAGATTCTCGATCGTTCCTCTATTAACGAAGAGCTTGAGAAGATCGAAAAGCCTGCAGGCATAAGCAATCCAAAGGATTTCCGCAACGAAGTGGTCAACTTTGTACTGCGAGCCAGGGCCAACAATCAAGGCGAGAACCCGTCCTGGCTCAGCTACGAGAAACTGCGCAGCGTCATCGAGAAGAAAATGTTCTCTAACACCGAAGATCTGTTACCGGTTATTTCGTTCAACCCGAAAGCCAGCCAGGAAGATCAGAACAAGCACAAGCAGTTCGTCGAACGGATGGTCGATCGGGGCTACACAGAGAAACAGGTGCGCTTGCTGGCAGAGTGGTATTTGCGTGTTCGCAAGTCTCACTAGTGGAGAGTGAGTTATGGGTATGACCCACATCGTAGACCGACGATTGAATGGGAAAAACAAGAGCGCGGTGAACCGGGAGCGGTTTTTACGCCGCTACCGGCACCACATCAAAAAAGCTGTTTCAGATGCGGTGTACCGGCGCTCGATAACTGACATAGAACGCGGAGAGAATGTCAGTATTCCCGCGCGAGATATTGATGAACCTGTTTTCCACCATGGCCAAGGCGGGCACCGTGAAATGGTGCACCCAGGCAACCGTGAGTTTGTGGCGGGAGACAGGCTACCCAAACCAGAGAGCGGAGAGGGGCAGGGCCAGGGGCAAGGCCAGGCCAGCCCCGATGGCGAAGGCATGGATGATTTTGCCTTTCAGATTACTCAGGAAGAATTTCTGAACTTTCTGTTTGATGACCTTGAATTGCCAAACCTAATTCGCAAGCAGCTCAAGGACACAGAATCTTTCAATTATGTGCGCTCAGGGTTCAGCACCCAAGGCGTGCCCGCAAAGCTGGATGTCGTGCGTTCACTCCGGGGCGCCCATGCTCGCCGCTTGGGTTTAGGTGGTGCCCGTAAGAAGAAAATCCGCGAACTGGAAGCTCAGCTTAGCGCCCTGAAAACAGCACCCGATGATCTGGATCCAGCATTCAGCCATGAAGACCAGATCAAAGTGCTGGAGGATGAAATTGCCCGGCTGAAAGCCAATGTGAAACGCATTCCGTTCCTTGATGAAATTGATCTGCGCTACCGCCAGCATCTGAAGCAACACAAACCTGCCACCAGTGCCGTAATGTTCTGCTTGATGGATGTGTCTGGTTCCATGACCCAGATGCACAAGGACACTGCCAAGCGCTTTTTTATCCTGCTGTATCTATTCCTGAAAAAGAACTACAAGAAGATCGACGTGGTTTTCATCCGCCACCACACCAGCGCCAAAGAGGTGGATGAAGAAGAGTTTTTCTATTCACGGGAAACCGGCGGCACCATTGTGTCCAGTGCCCTGAAGCTGATGCACAAAATTATTGATTCCCGCTACTCCCCTGCGGAGTGGAATATTTACGCCGCCCAGGCATCCGATGGCGACAACTGGAACGACGACTCTCCAATATGTGGCAAGTTGCTGACCGACAGCATTCTGCCGCTGGTACAGTACTTCGCCTATGTGGAGATTACGCCTCAGGACCACCAGATGCTTTGGTACGAATATGAGCGGGTGCAGGAACGTTTTCCTGAAAGCTTCGCCCAGCAGCAAATTGCTGACCCCAGCGACATTTACCCGGTATTCCGTCTACTATTTGAGAGGAAGGCCGCATGAATGACTCCCTCGACCGCCCCAATGCACCGGGCAACGAGAGCCCGAAAACTCGTGAACCCGTGTCCACCGGCTCGGAATGGACGTTCGAGCTGATCAGCAAATACGATGAGGAAATCGCAAAGTGTGCTGCGGAGTTTGGCCTGGACACCTACCCCAATCAGGTTGAAGTAATCAGTGCCGAGCAGATGATGGATGCCTACAGTTCTGTTGGCATGCCGGTTGGCTACAATCACTGGTCCTTCGGCAAGCAGTTCCTTAGCACATCCAAAGGCTATCAGCGGGGGCAGATGGGGCTGGCTTATGAAATAGTCATCAACTCCGACCCCTGCATTGCTTACCTGATGGAAGAAAACACTCTGCCCATGCAGGCGCTGGTCATCGCCCATGCCTGCTATGGCCACAATTCATTCTTCAAAGGCAACTACCTGTTCCGTACTTGGACAGATGCCAGTGCCATTGTTGATTACTTAGTCTTCGCCCGAAATTATGTGTCCGAGTGCGAGGAACGTTACGGCGTGGGCGCGGTTGAGGAAATACTGGACTCCTGTCACGCATTGATGAATTACGGCGTTGATCGCTACAAACGGCCCGCTCCGATTTCTGCCGCCAAGGAGGCCTTGCGTCAGGAAGAGCGAGAGGACTACCTGCAGCGCCGGGTGAATGATTTGTGGCGCACCATTCCAAAAATGAACGAGGATGAAGACCCAGTAAAACGCAAACAACGCTACCCCGAAGAACCCCAGGAAAACCTCCTGTACTTTATTGAAAAAAACGCGCCTCTGCTGGAAACCTGGCAGCGGGAAATCATCCGGGTTGTGCGCAAACTGGCGCAGTACTTCTATCCGCAGCGCCAGACCCAAGTGATGAATGAAGGCTGGGCCACCTTCTGGCATTACACCCTGCTACACCGGATGTACGACAAAGGCTTGGTGACGGACGGCTTCATGCTGGAGTTCCTGCAAAGCCACACCGCAGTGGTGTACCAGCCTCCATTCAGTAGCCCTTGGTACTCCGGTATCAACCCCTACACGTTGGGGTTCTCCATGTTCACCGACCTGCGGCGGATTTGTGAGGCGCCCACCGAAGAAGATTACGAGTGGTTCCCAGACTTTGCCGGCACGGATTGGGTAAAATCCCTGCATTTCGCCATGGCCAACTTCAAGGATGAAAGCTTTATCCAGCAGTTCCTCTCGCCGAAGGTGATGCGAGATTTAAAACTGTTTGCCATTGAGGATGATGATCAGGAAGACAGCTATAAGGTAACCGCCATCCACGACGAACCGGGTTACCGCGAACTGCGGGAGAAGCTGGCACGCCAGTACAATCTCAGTTACCGGGAGCCCAACATCCAGGTGTGGAATGTGGATGTTCGCGGTGATCGTTCGCTGATGCTGCGGCATGTGCCCGTGGACAGGGTGCCACTGGGCGAGGATACGGAGGAGGTTCTACGCCATGCACACA